>JAPXRV010000089.1:0-12663 GCA_033813415.1 Opitutales bacterium
TCCATCTCCAACACATCCGCAATGCTCTTGTCATTCCAAACAACTTCCAAGACCTCCGGTTTGAACCGCTTGCCTTCGCACACGGGACATTTCACGAAGACATCCGAGAGGAATTGCATCTCGATCTGCTCATACCCCAGGCCCTGACAATGGGGACAACGGCCCTCACCGCTGTTGAACGAAAACTCGGATGCCGTAAATCCAGCACCCGTGGCCGATGGAGTGGACGCAAAGAGTTTGCGGATCGCATCCCACGCGCCCGTGAATAGAGCCGGATTCGAGCGTGGGGTCCGGGAAACCGCACTCTGATCCACAAACACGACCTCCAATGCGGGATCGGTGATCTCGATTCCCGCCATCATCGCCACCTCATCGACGGATTGGCCTTTGAGCTGGAGCAAACCCTGATGAATGACATGGTTCAGGAGGGTCGACTTTCCCGATCCGGAGACCCCTGTAATGCAGACCAAGCGCTGGAGCGGCAACCGGATCGAAAGCTCGCGGATGTTGTGCATCGACGCCCGCTCCACTCCGACAAAGCCCTCCAGAACCGGCCCTCTCCTGGTTCCCTTTCCGCTCACCGCAATTGATCCGGTTTGCGCAAGGGACACCACACGATGCCGGGATCCATCGGCATAGCCCTCCGCACCCGAAAGGAACCGGCCCGTTGGAGAGTCGTCCTTCTTGCGAATGCCATCCACCGTTCCGGCATAGACCACACGGCCCCCGCCATTTCCCGGCCTGGGTCCCATCTCGATGATGTGATCGGCGGCCTCCATCACCGACTCATCGTGCTCCACCACCACCACGGTGTTGCCCATATCCGTGAGGCGGCGCAGGATACGGATCAGGCGTCCGATGTCGCGCGAATGCAAGCCCACGGACGGTTCATCCAGAACAAAAAGCGTGTCGGTAAGCTGTGTGCCCAGACAAGCCGTCAGGTTCACCCGCTCAACCTCACCACCACTCAGTGATCGTGAACTCCGGTCAAGGGTGAGGTATCCCAAGCCGACCTCCACCAGGTAATGCAGACGGGTGAGGATCCCCTCACGGGCGGTATCCACCTGCGGATTCCCCACCGGCTCAGTCTGCTCCCGTATCAGGGCCTCAAGGTCACCGACCGGCATCGCGAAAAGATCCGCCAGTCCCAAACCGTTCCACTTCCAGTTCCGCGATTCGGCGTTGAAGCGGGCACCACCGCAGTCCGGACAACGCACATACGAGCGGTAGCGCGACAGGAACACCCGCACATGCATCTTGTAGGTGTTGGCCTGAAGAAAATCGAAGAATCCCTTCACCCCATACCAACTGCCCTTCTTCTCAAAATCACCGACCTGATAGCCCGGCTCACCCTCGATCACGAACTCGCGATGCTCCGGCTGCATGTCCATCCAAGGCACATTGGCCGGAATACCCTTGCGCTTGCAGGCCCGCAACAGATCCTGAAGGCTCTCCTGATAGACCTCTCCGCTGAATGGACGGATCGCACCAGCCTTCAGAGACAGCCGCTTGTCGGGCAAAACCAGATTGTAATCCACCTCGATCACACGGCCGAAGCCGCGACAACGCGGACACGCACCTATCGGGTTGTTGAAAGAAAACAGCGCCGGCGACTTCGGCTTGAAGACGCGTCCGGTCTCAGGCGAGTGCAGACCCCGCGAAAAATGCCCGAGCAGAACCCCATCCGGAGCGACCACCCGCAGCTCACCGCCGCCGAAGTGCATCGCATGGTCCGCCGATTCCAGGAAGCGCGGATAATCCTTTTCCGACAGCGCCAACCGATCCTGAATCACCTCAATCCGCGAAGTGCCCTCAATCGCATCCGCCCAATCCGCATCCTCCTCGATCCGGAGCACGCGATCCGCCCAGAGCCTCGAATACCCCTGTCCCATCAGGGACTCCCGCACCTCGGCCCAATCCAGGTTGTCGGGTTTCGTCAGACGAAAAAGCAGCATCACCTCCCGCCCCAGATGCCCCTCAGCCTGCAACTGCTCCCATATCACCTCGGGTCGCTCATCCACCACTTTCCGGCCGGTATCGGGATCAAACAACTCAGCGTGGTGGGTGAACCACACCTTGAAATAGTCACACAGCTCGGTCATCGTGCCCACGGTTGAGCGGGAAGTCTTGACCGTATTGCTCTGCCGGATGGCGATGGATGGGCGGATATTCTCAACCGAATCCAGATCCGGTTTATCAAGCAGGTCCAAAAACTGGCGGGTATAGGAACTGAAGGTCTCCACGTAGCGCCGCTGACCTTCCGCATGCAGGGTCTCAAATACAAGCGAGCTCTTTCCGGTCCCGCTCAATCCCGTCACCACCGTCAACTTTCCGAGGGGAATGCTGACATCGATCCCCTTGAGGTTATTCTGGCGCACCCCTTTCAGCAGGATAGCCTCCACCGGCTCCCCCCTTGGCGAACGTCCATTCAACAATGCTGATTCCATATTCATCCTGTGCTACCCGCATTCATCTCCCACTCGCGGGAGACAACAATCAGAGCCCGTTCGGGACAACATGCAAGTCAACACACTGCTTTGATTCAGGCAAGCAATATGTGCACATATTTTCAGTATCACACCTCGCCATACGAGGGATCCGTACACGAAAATGGCGAAGAGGAATTCTCTCGTTACCTCTCCGCCAAAAATGGTGAGTCTCCCGAATTGTGCCGTGGCACTATCGGGTCATGAATCAGATACGCTAAGCTCAGTTGGCGTTAGCAAGATCAACCAGGCGCTTTTCCTTCACCTTGCTGGCGCGATTGCCAATTCTTTCGCGCAGGTAATACATGCGGGCCTTCATCGTCACGCTCTCGCGGTCGACTTCAACCTTCTCGATGTTCGGTGAATTCACCGGAAACACACGCTCGACGCCCACGCCCGAAGCGATACGGCGGACCGTGAAAGATTCATGAATGCCCGATCCTTTACGCGAAATCACGATTCCGGCAAAAATCTGGATACGTTCCTTATCCCCTTCCTTGACGCGGGTATGCACACGCACACCATCGCCCACTTTGAAAGAACCCATATCTTTCAGCTGCTCACGGGTGACTTCATTAATAATCTGATTCATAAGTAACTCCTTTTCAATAAATTGTTCAACTCACTCTCAACAGGTCGGGACGCCGCCGGCCGGTCTTCTCCGCCTGACGCTCCCTGCGCCAACGGGCAATTTCCCCATGGTTTCCATTGAGCAAAACCTCCGGAACCTGCATTCCCCTGAATTCCGCCGGGCGGGTATACTGGGGAAAACTCAGCAAATCTCCGGCAAACGAATCCTGCTCAACCGACATCGGCTCTCCGAGGACCCCCGGGACAAAACGGCTGACGCAATCCACCAGCACCGCTGCGGGAAGCGTTCCGTTTGTCAAAACGTAATCACCGATACTGATCTCACGGTCAATCCAACCATCCCGTACCCGCTGGTCGATACCTTCATAGTGACCACTCAGCAGGATAAGGTGTTTACCGGTCGCCAACTCCGAAGCAACACCCCGGCTGAGGGGCTCGCCATCCGGCGCCATGTAAATCGTGATACTCTCCTCCCGGCGAAGGGACTCAATCGCACGGACAATCGGCTCGGGCTTCATCAACATGCCGGCACCACCCCCGAAAGGACGGTCGTCGGTCACCTGATGCTTGTCAGTCGCCCAGTCGCGGATGTTGTGTACCCGCAACTCAAGGACGCCATTCTGAACCGCGCGTCCGAGCATGCTCGCGCTGAAAAACCCCTCCACCATTTCGGGGAAGAGCGTCAGCAAATCGATGCTCAGCAACGCACTCACAGTCAAACATCCTTCTCACGTTCAGCATACGGGATCGGAAAACCTCACCCGGGATACTCAGGATGCAGCGGTTGCCGCCTGGGCGACACGCACCTTGCGCAGGATATCGCGGGCAGTATCGGTGGGCTTTGCGCCAACGCCTACCCAGTAGTCCGCACGGGCCAGATCAATCCGGAATTCCACATCCTGTCCACCTGCCTGAGGTGCATAGGTGCCGAGCAATTCAACGAAACGCCCATCGCGACGCGATTTATCTTCCGCCACAACCATACGGTATACCGGTGCGTGACGTGTTCCATGCCTTTGGAGTCTGATTTTGAGAGCCATAGTCTTTCGAGTCCCTGATTAGATAAAAACAGCCTAGTCAATCGCGGTCCGCGCCGTTGTCAATCCGTTATTTTGCATGAAACCGCAAAGGCTAAGACCACGGATGCCTTCTCCATCGGCGACACCGCAACGGGTTGACCAACTCCTCAAGACAAAAGGCAATATATCGCGATCCCAAAATATGATAAGGCTAAAAGGCACAATAGCCAATTTCGATCATGAGAGAGACCAACATTCGTGATCCCAGGAGTTACGCCAAATGGCTCAACCATTTCTCAAGGCCCTTGAGATCCAATAGTCGAGATGAGAATCCAGTTGTGGCCATGGATCAAAGTCCAAGCCAAAATCCGTCCGCATCGGAGAAACATCCCAGAAAAGCCCACCCGTACTCCGCAATCCCTCTTCGATCAATTCACTCGACGATCCGGTCTTTTCGATCATCCGGCGTGTGAGCGATGCCCATGTTATGAACGGAGCTGACAATCCGTAGTAGGTTTTGCGATTGAAGTCGCTTTCGATGAGCGCGGCATAGAGAGACGCCAAATGTCCGGCCCAAATGAACTGGGTTCCATTATTGCAGTCCAAGCGAATCTTGCGGCCTGCAACCACATCTTCCGCAAGTGTGGCAAAGCGCTGGTCAGCTTGAGCCGGAGCACCTTCCAGCACTGGATTGCCAAACGTATATCCGGGACGGATCACATTCACCCGCATCGACGACTGGAAAGAGAATGCACGCAGATACTGCTCACATGCCGCCTTGGTCGCACCATAAAACGTTGCCGGCAATGGTGCCATGGACGGATCGACCATCACTCTGAGATCCGGAGCCCGGCTGGATCCATCATATAGTTCATCGTGCACGGAGGTGGAAGAAGTGTAGACAAAACGCCCTACCCCTGCATCCACAGCAGCCTGCGCGAGAGCGACCGTCTGGGCGGTGTCATCCAATACGGTAGCCGAACCGCGCGATTCGACGTAATTCAGGGCAATGTGCACACAAGCATCCGCCCCCGCCAATCCGCGCCGGAGCACATCGGCATCACCCATGGTTCCCCTGAACATCTCGACTCCGGGGATGGCTGCCAACGCCGGAATCTTATCGGGATTCCGCGCCAGAATCCTGACTTGATGCTTGCGTCGAAGCAACTCAACCGCCACATGGGAACCGATGAAGCCGGTTCCTCCCGTAAGAAATACCTTCATAAAATGACAGTTTCGGGGTTATTGTGATTCCCTATCCATCGCTTGGATAAGCAGGGGAAGATCGGTTGGGTCATCCACCCCGATCGTCCGTTCATGAGTAATCCCCACGGCGATGCGGTGTCCGTTTTCAAGCGCGCGCAACTGCTCAAGGCGCTCCAGACGCTCGATGAGCGCGGGCTGCATCAACGTGAATGCCTCAAGAAAGGCGCTGCGATAGGCATAAAGCCCAAGGTGCCGATAGCATGGATTCGTCCCGTGCCACTCGGAGGAAAAAACACCGCCCGTATCCCGGTTAAAGGGAATGCGGGCTCTGGAAAAGTAGAGGGCTTCGCCGTCCAGATTCAGGACTACCTTTACCTGATTGGGATTCGCAAAATCCTCGGGCCGTTCAAAAGGATGAGCAAGCGTAGCCAAAGATACCCCATCACGACGGATCAACTCAGAAAGCTGGAGGATCTGAGCTCGACTGACCAGTGGTTCATCCGCCTGGACGTTGATCACCGGGTCAGCCCGCACGATGCGGTTGGCTTCAGCGATCCGGTCGGTCCCACTCGCATGGTCACCCACGGTCACAATCGCAGAAAACCCGTCGTCCTCCAACACGCGCTGCAAATCCACATGGTCCACCGCAAAATACAGCGGATATTCGGGCACCTGCGCGCGAATCCGCCGCGCCGTCTGAACAATCAGAGGCACCCCCTTGACAGGATGGAGCAGCTTCCCGGGAAAACGGGTGGAAGCGAGACGGCCGGGCACGATGATGGCGGTATTCATGGCTGGGGAAGAATCGCTCAGGGTTCTCCTCTCATGTTTCCTAACCTTATCACAGGGGCAGGCTTCCCTGTTGTCCACCTGAACTTGCCGGATTGAGACCCAACACCTCCCACGCCTTTGCAGCCAACACACGCCCTTGGGCAGTGCGCTGCAAAAAGCCCTCCTGAATCAGGTAAGGCTCATGCACATCCTCAATGGTCTGGGCATCTTCACCCACTGCCACTGCCACGGTGCCCAAGCCGACAGGTCCGCCGCGATAATGATCTGCGATCAGGCGAAGGATCCGCTTATCCATCTCATCCAAGCCATGCCGGTCAATTTCAAGCAATTCCAGAGCATCATGGGCAGTCTGGCGTGTAATCACCCCATTTGCCCGCTGCTGGGCAAAGTCGCGGATGAACAATAGCAAGTTGTTCGCGATACGCGGGGTTCCGCGTGCCCGACGAGCCACCTCGAGGGCACCGTCGGGATCAATGGCGATGTCAAGAATCGAGCAGGAACGGACCACAATCCTGCGCAATTCTTCAGGAGTATAGTGATCCAAACGCGTTTGCAGCGTGAAGCGATTGCGCAACGGAGCCGTCAACAGACCCATACGGGTGGTCGCACCGATAAGGGTAAAACGGGGAAGGTTCAGACGGATACTGCGGGCATTCGGCCCCTGATCGATGAGGATATCGATCACAAAATCCTCCATCGCCGAATAGAGGTATTCCTCCACCACCTTCGATATCCGGTGGATTTCATCGATAAACAGGATGTCACCCCGCTCGAGATTTGTAAGCATGCCCGCGAGATCGCTCGGTTTCTCGATGACTGGACCCGAGGTGATGCGAACATTCCGTCCAAGCTCGTGGCCGATGATGGAAGCCAGAGTGGTTTTCCCGAGCCCCGGAGGCCCACTCAGCAATACGTGATTGAGGATATCATCCCGGGCCTTGGCAGACCCGACCATGATCTTCAACCGTTCGATGGTCTTTGCCTGCCCTGTGAAATCATCGAAACTTGGAGGCCTCAAACGGTTCTCGAGATTCGGAGACACAGGAGTGACCGCAGAACTCTTGGGACTAAAGGCGACCAACTGTGACTTATCTTCCATTACTGCGGTGGATCCACCGGATCCGGATCATCCGGACTTAGGCAATTTCCTTGATTGAAGCAGGCATTTCACTGTCTGGCAATCGCTCAATCGTAACCGAAAGCATTCTGAGTTTTTCGTCAATCCGCTCATAGCCGCGATCGATGTGATAGACGCGCTGGATCCAAGTCTCACCTCTGGCAGCCAAGGCGGCAATCACAAGCGCAGCGCTGGCGCGCAGATCGGACGCCATCACCGGCGCTCCCGAAAGGGACGACGTGCCCTTAATGATCGCACTGGACCCCTCGATCGAAATGTCCGCGCCCATGCGCTGAAGCTCAGGCACATGCATAAAGCGGTTGGGATAAATCCTCTCAGTGATGATACTGATACCATCCACCACCGTCATCAGCGAACACATCTGTGCCTGCAAATCAGTTGGAAAACCGGGATACGGCATCGTGATAATATCCACGGGTCGCAACTTTCCAGGATCCGTGCAGAGCCGGATACTGTCCACTCCTACATCGGGGCGGGCTCCCGCCGCTTCCAATCGATCCAGCAAGGCACTATTGTGCGATGGGATGATGCCATTGAGCTGAATATCGCCGCCCGTCATTGCAGCAGCCAAAAGAAACGTGCCAGCCTCAATGCGATCGGGAATAATCGAATGAGTGGTTCCTGAAAGGGAACTCACCCCTTCGATCCGGATGGAGTGGCTTCCGCCACCTTGAATCCGGGCACCCATGCGCACCAGCATCTCACACAAATCCGACACCTCCGGTTCAGCTGCGGCATTCTCAATCACCGTGACTCCCGGAGCCAGGACAGCCGCCATGATCATATTGGCAGTGCCCGTGACCGTGCTGCCGTTGCGTCCGCCAAGAAAGACCGGACTCCCGCGCAATTCAGAAGCATCCACAACAATGAAACCACCTTCAATCTCCACCTGACATCCAAGCTTGCGGAGTCCCTTTATGTGAAGATCAATCGGGCGTGGACCAATCACGCATCCCCCGGGAAAGGATACCCGCGCCTTGCGCATACGGCCAACCAATGGACCCAGAAGACAGATAGAAGCACGCATCTGCCGCACCAACTCATAGGGAGCCACACACTTCAATTCGCGTGCGCAGATCCGCCATGAGTTTGCATCCAAACGGGTGACTTCGGCTCCCAGATGCTCGAGAATCTCCGCCATAAAGCGGATATCACTCAAATCCGGGACATTGGTGATCGTGCAAGGCTGATCCGTAAGAAGACAGGCCGCAAATATGGGCAAAGCCGCATTTTTCGCACCCGAAATGGGTACGGAACCATGCAAAGCCTGCCCTCCGACGATTCGAAATACCTTCATATCGTAAGAAGGAAAACCTTCACATCACTCTTCAGCAGGAGCAGCTTTGGGTTCTGGTTTTGCAGCTTCCTGGGCAGCTGGAGCCGCAGCAGGGATCTCAGACTTCACTACCGAAGGAATCTCGGATGGATCGAGCGGCCTCGGAACAAACTCACCTGCCTTCGCTGCTGCCGGAGCAGAAGCCCCACGGGCAGGAGCGCCGCGCCTGTTGCGCTTTCCGGCACGGGCTTGAGCCGTGCTTTGTGCTGCAGCACCTTCCTGATCGGCATCCTTTGGCTTCAATTCGATAGGCCCGAGCGTGATCTCTTTGTCATCAGACCTTGGAACAGCAATCGTGCGTTCCACCCTCTTGAATTCTCCGTCATCCTGAGCACCACCCATTTCCTCAGGAGAACCGTCGCCAAATGATTCAGGACGGGGTTCACGACGCTGCCTCTCTGGGCGCGGGCCTCTTTCCTGACGGTCCGGTCGCGGACCACGGCGATCGCCTTCGCGGCGCGGACGATCCTCACGCCCTTCTCCTGCACTACGATTCTGTCCTTCCTGACCACCACGGTCACGTCCGTCCCGCGGACCATTGCTCCGGCGACCACGTCCATCGTTGTCGCGGCGAGGACGATCTTCTCCCTGCTCAGCACCTGCCACGGAAGCAGCGCCCTCTCTTTGGGGGCGGTCAGCGCGATCCGGACGTTCCGCACGGTCCGGACGATCTCCTCTGGGTGGGCGATTCTGCTGCCCTTGGGGGCGACCACCCGACGATCCGTCCCGCGGCTGGCGGTTACGATCGCCCCGGTTACCGTCTCCGGAACGCTGCCTGTCGGGGCGACCCTGCTGGCGTCCATCCTGACGATTCGGGCCTTTTGACTTGGGCTTGATCCCAAACAAGGCGAGAATCTTCTGCCACAGCGTCAACTTGCGTGGCCCACGCTGACGGTTGTCGCGGCGGCGGTCATCGCGAGGCCCATCTTTTTTTGCGCGTGGCTGCTTGGTCTTCCAAGCAGCGGAGTCTTCGTGCGGAGTTGCTGTGGCCGCTTCCACCCAAAGGCTCTTTTCACCCTCACGGTTGGGATTCGGACGACGGCGACGCCTGTCTGATCCGGATCCTTCACCGTCGCGGTTTCTTCCGGCATTCCGTCCCGGCTCGTAGGTCATCGGCGTGGAACGACGCTTTTTCTGAGTATCCTCATCAAATTCTGGCATGTGATTACAGTTGGTTGGTGTATTTTTTGAATAATGGCGGCGGTGCCGCACGTATGGATATTGATGTGTTTCCCCGATGGATCTTCTGATTTCCCAATTCGAGGGAGCTCAGAACAGACCGGTCAGCCCATTCTCCCGGATGAGTAAAGCAACCGGGTTTGGTATTTTCCCAAAGTGGGACCGGCGGCAATCCAGGACTTGAATTCTCCTTAAGTTGGTTTTATTGAGTTGGCTTTTCAAGGGAAACGACAACAAAGTCGGGATTATGGACAAGCTGGACGAGATATTTCAACTACAAAAACAGCTCAATGAGCGTATCGGGGTAAAGCTGGACGGTCTCTCTCAGGAAGATCAAACCACCTGGCTGCTCAATTACACCCGTGCCATGCAGCAGGAACTCGCTGAACTGGTGGACTCGGTGCCATGGAAATGGTGGGCCAAATATCAGACCTTTGATGCCCAGAATGCCAAAGTGGAAATTGTGGATCTCTTCCATTTCCTTGTATCGGCAGCACAGGTAATGGGCCTCAGCGCACAGGATGTGTATGAGTCCTACCTCAAAAAGAACAAGGTCAACCTTGAACGCCAGGAATCCGGATACACGAAGAAGGCATCCGACGATTCCAAACACATTTGATGCCCGTTTCAATGAATAGTAAGGAACTGGAGGGTAAACGCATTGTCTTCACAAGGCACCTGCGAGAGGATGATGCGTTGGGTAACATCCTCCGGGATCATGGTGCGGAGCTTCTGCCGTTGCCTCTGATCGAGGTCAAATCCAAAGTCGACCCGGAGGTAGAGGAGGATGTGTTGTCTACGATCCAGACCTATGAATGGATCGTATTCAGTAGTCCAAATGGAGTCCGTGGATTTTTCGAAGCATTTTTCCGCCGATTCAGGGACCTCCGCTGTTTCGGGCCTGCCAAGATCGCATGCGTGGGAAAACAAACGGCCCACGAAGTCAACCGCCTCCACCTCGAAGTCGACCTGATTCCAGCGACATCCACCGGACTTGCTATGGCGAAAGCCATGGTGGAGACCGGAACGCTCCCGAGCGCATGTGTGCTTTGGGTATCCGGAGACAAAATCAACCGGGCTGCTATCGCAGAACTGGCGACAAAAGGAGAAGCTATCGTGGATACCTTTGTTGTTTATGAGTCCAGCCAAACGGACCTGACCAAAAACGCGCATGCACGCCGGTTCAGGGAAAATGGAGCCGATCTCGTGTTTTTCGCCAGCCCATCCGCCGTCCAGAGTTTTGTCGATCAATCGGCGGACCTTCAACTCAACCCCAAGGCATCCATTCCGAGGACGCTCAGCATCGGACCCACAACGTCCGAGGCCATGCTGCGTCTGAATGTTCCGAGGGACGGCGAAGCTGAAAGCCCCGAACCGGAAGCGGTCCTCAAAGCGTCTATCCGATTGCTCTCCTGAATCACCAGAACAACCTGCACGCAATGCCCATGTCCCGGACTCCGATCCACATCAAAATCTGCGGGATACGGAGAGCCGAGGATGCAGCACTCGCATTGGAGCTTGGAGCAAGCTACATCGGGTGCATTCATCATCCGGCTTCACCACGTCACGTGTCGGTCGATGAAATCAAGGAGGTGTCACGGACCGTTCCCCGCGGGAAGCGGGTGCTCGTTATTGTGGAACCGGATCCTGATCAACTGCGGGAATTATCGTCGATCGGATTCGCGGCATTTCAGGTGCATGTGAAAGACCTGAACAACAGAGCAAAAATGGAGGGGTGGATTGAAGCTGCCGGGTCGACCGAACTCTGGCTCGCACCCCGGCTTCCGCCCGAAGCTCCGTTCCCGGAACATCTGCTGGATGTCGCCAGCACTTGGGTCATCGATACCTACAGTCCAACCCAAACCGGAGGCACTGGCAAAACCGGAGACTGGCCGGCCTTTCGCCAATGGAAAGCATCCTACCCCGGCCACCGTTTCCTGCTTGCCGGAGGGATCTCGCCCACCAATGTCCTTGAAGCCGCCAGAATCAGTACGGCGGATTGGATCGATGTGAGCAGCGGTGTCGAGCAGTTTCCTGGGAAAAAAGACCCGGAAAAACTGAAAGCACTCTTTTCCGCCATTCGCAATCGGGCTTGACGAACGGATTGCCCACGCTCATCTTGGGCTCACTGGGCGGCATTGAACGAGCTCGCCTTCACCCACAACTTTTACTTCTCATGAGTCTGATCCGGGACGATCTCAAATACACTCAAGATCACGAGTGGCTGGCCGCCGATGGAGAATCCGGCACGGTTGGAATTACCGATTTCGCGCAGGAAAGCCTGGGCGATGTCACCTTCGTGGAGCTTCCGAAAATCGGATCTCAGTTCCGCAAAGGCGATGTCTTTGGCGTTGTGGAGTCGGTTAAGGCGGCTTCAGATCTATACATCCCCGTTTCCGGCACGATTACGGAGGTAAACAATGCTCTGGACGCAAATCCGGCACTGATCAATTCGGAGCCCTATGACGGAGGATGGATTATCAAGCTGCGGATGGATGAGCCATCACAGGCTAGTGAACTACTCAGCCCCATCGCCTATCGCGGGTTGGTGTAATTCGGATCATGCCGGGTTTCTACGCTAGACTTGCATGGATCGCTCTCTGGTCGGGAGTGTTACTCGCCACAGGCCTGTTCATTTACACCGGCACGGTCTTGATTCCATCCGCTCTTCGTGAGCGTGCCCAGATGAGGGACCACATGATTCAACTCGAACACAAACTGGCAGCGGATGAACTGGCTATCGCAAAGAAAAAAGCTTTTCTTCAGAAGTTAAGTTCGGATCCGGAGTTCCTCGAACGGGTAGCCCGCGAAAAGCTGCGATACGCCAAACCCGATGAGTGGATCCTCCGTTTTGAACCATCTCTCACCGAGTAGAATCCGAAAAATTGCCGGATATTCAGAACCCCGGCGCGAGCC
>JAPXRV010000090.1:0-12507 GCA_033813415.1 Opitutales bacterium
CTTTCATGCACTCTCCTCAGATGGCAGGTTCAGTTCTGTCTCACGCAAAGACGCGAAGGCGCAAAGCTGCGAGGTGAGACGGGTGCTTGGCAATGGGATCGAACGGTTTTGCGAACAGCTCTGGCCGTTTACATATTTCTTCCCTTGGCGCCTTGGCGGCTTGAGCGAAGCGGGCGTGAGATCCTCCTCTTTCATGCACTCTCCTCAGATGGGAAGTCTTCCAAAGCTTTAAGTTCGTGGTCGTCGAGGATCTGGTTTGCGAACCAGATCCACACGGCTGCAATATCCGGAGGAAGCAGGAGCTTGCGACGGGCCTTGTCGGCTTCAAACCATTGCTGTTCCAGATCCTCCCGCTTTTTTTCTTCCGCTTCGTTCAGTTGCCCTTTTTTGCGAAAGGCTTCGAGGTCATTTCTGGCTTTTTCAATGATCGTGCTCTGCGCCTCAACCTCATTTTTGTTCCGCTCCACGATCGCGGGGCGGTCACCGATGGACTCCGGGAAGCGGAAAAAATCCTCCTTGGTGGCATCTCCAGCCCAATTGGGAATGAAGGATAGCACCAAGGCATCGAGGGCATGGTGCCGCCGGTCCGCCCGGTTTTTGGCACATCCATCCGCAAGCTCGCGCAGCTGCTGTCGCTTATCCTTGAGGTCTTCTTTCTTCTGACCGACCTCCTGCTCATCGCGCTCAGGTTCATTTCGGAGCGTTTCCAATTTTTCTTCAAGGATCTTCATCTCCTTGATCACAGCCCACACCTCTCTCCTCTTGGTTTTATCCAGGAGGGCATCCAGGGCGTAGCGGCAGCGGATGCGTGCGGTCAGCCCCCCATTGACCGTGCGGATGCGCTGCTTTGCGCCCGCCGTGCTTTCGTGGGGCCAGCCAAAGTGCAGGCGCACCACCTTCTGCGCGATTCGGGCAATCCATGCCGTGTCGTTGAGGTCACGTGTCTGCTCCACGAGCTGCTCGGCCCTTTCACTCAAAAGCAGTTCCTTCTTGCGTTTGGAAAGCGTCGAACAATCTGTAACTCTTTTCGTGTAGGCATCCCATTCCGTTGTTTTGCATTCCTGAAACCAGCGCCAGGGGGTCCGGTTGGCCTTTTTTTTGTTGTTGTCGTTCGAGGTGAGGGTCAGGTTGTAAAACGCATCCGGCCCACCGATGCTGCGTGGCACGATGTGGTCGAAATCACACTTCAGGTAGTTCGTGCATCCAAGACCTTCGCCGCTGTAGAGGTCGATCTTCCCCTGTTCTTCCCACAGCAGGTATTTGGTGATGTTGGTTTCAGAAGATTGATCACCCAGCTCCTTCTTCGCCGCTTCGCGTTTCGTCTCCTGGTACGTTTGGAAATCCTTGATCCGCTTTTTGCGCTTCGCACCGTAAAGGGAATTGTTATCCTCGCGGGCGAACTCAAGGGTCACAAAACGGGGTGCAGACAGGCCCATACCGGGACGCAAATCCTGCAGGGCCGCCAGTCGACGTTGCAAGACGGCAAGCTTTACCTTGTCGGTTTCATTGCGCTTCGCATCAACGGTTTGCTTGCGTATCGATTTCATCTTTTCTGCAAGAGTCTTATCCTGCGTCGGATGCTGCATCCGGCAGAGCCGGCCCCAAAAGCGCGTGAGCCGATCCCGAACAATCGGGTTGTTTTGCTCCCCGATGAGGTCGGTGATGCGCTTGCGGTGCTTCCAGTATGCCTCGGCTGCCTTGTCGATCTCTGCAAAGTCGGTGGAATCTGTCTTCCAATCGCAGATTGCTTGCACCAAAGCATCCACCCGTTGCTTATAAAGGCCGTCCTTCCCCTCTTCGCAGCTTTGCGCCTCTGCGTGAGACAAATTCCCTTCTCCCTCCGTTGCAACATCATCGAGGCTCAGGTCGGGAATGGTAAGCTGATGCGGGGCGTAGGGAATATCGTTCCCATTATCATCTTGCTGCGGCTTCCAGAGTCTCCGGATCAGGTTTTGGATCTCGGACTTGAGGATCTCGGGAGGACGGGAAAGAGGGCTGCTGAAGTCGCCCCCTCCGGATGAATCTTCCTGCACCGGAGCCGGGTGTCCTTTTTGTTTTTCCGGCAACTTCTCAACCACCACGAACGCAAGAGAATCCTTCGTCGCTCCTGCATCCACTGCAGCATTTTCGCTACTCCCTTGGGGGCTTTGCGCCTTGGCCTGAGGCACCTTCACTTTTCCGTTTGCCACTTTTTCAAGCAGCGCATTTGGATTCGATTTCTCGCCGTCTTCCGCGTTGAGCAACAGGTATTTCAGAAGGGACAGGGCCGGACGACTGTAGCGGCAACGCCCGTCCAACGCAGGGGCTTTTATGACATCCTTCGACTTGCCTTTAGTTTGTTTGACGGGGATCGAGGGCGTTCCATCGAGGTTTCTGCTTTTGTACCATTTCTCCCAAGTCTTTTTCGTCAACTTGTAGCGTTCCAGAATGGAGGCAGGGGTAGCTTGCGGTGTCTGCTCCTCCTTGTTTTTGCCCTTGCCGGGTTTCGTATTGTTTTTGGTCTTCTCCAGCAGTTCCGCGATCTCTGCCTTCTTCAGGAAGCGGAGCTGACCGTTCTCAATCACCTTCAGGTTCTTCGCCTGCAGTAAGAAAATGACCTGTGCAGCCAGCAGGGACTCAGGACGAACGGTCTTCCTATCCTTGTCGAGGCGTGGCGCAACCTTGCAGGCCTTAAGGCGGGGGAAGAGGGCGCAGCGCGAGATAATCCGGTTTTCAAACCTCGGGATCTTCTGCCCGATCGCGGCCTTCCAGTCAAAATCCGTGCCAGGCCGCAGCGCCAGTGCCTTGCATTTGGCAGGGTCGCTCAGCGCAAGCGCACGAACGGGTTTATTGGGCTCCTCCTGCGATGGCTTCCCTGCCGGACCATACACAAACAACTCGGCGAAGTTTTTGGCACAGGGTAACGCTTCGATCGCTTCCTCATTGAGCGGAGCCTTTTTATTCTCTCTCCGTTTTTTGAGCTTCTCCACCCTTTTGTCGATGAAGGATTGGATGATTGCTTTGGCAGCATTCTCCAGCGCGGGAATCTTCTTGGCGGCATTTTCCGCAAGCTTGAGCAGCTCCGCCTCCACCTTTTCCCCTGGGAATACCACCTGCCGGGTGGACTTCGCCGAGAAGGTGTGTGAGGTCTTGGGCTCGTCGGGCTTGATTAAATCTGGCTTATCCGGCGACCAAAGCCCCATCTTCCATGCATCGTAGTAGCAGGGGAAGAGGTAGTCCTCACGTTTCTTGCCTTCTGGCAGGGCTTCCCAATGCGCTTCATCCTCCTTCGCGAACTTATCCCATGCTCCCATTGCCTGCTGGTATGCAGGGTCTTTTTTGGCCAGCTCCTGTCTCTCCTTCGCTTCGATGGCCTCAATCGACTTTCCCTCGCGATCGGCCTCCTTATTTGCCCAGGGCACCGTCTGCTGTCCACGGGATTGAAGGGCCGCGCGCAGGGCCTTGTAGACCTGCCAGTTTTCCATGCCATCCCCGCCCTGCAGCAACTTTATGCGCAGCAGGCAGGAGGTGTAGAGTGTTTCCTCCTTGGGTGCCTCGTCCTTTTGCGGGCGCTTGCCGGACGGCGCAAACTCACGCTCGATACGGTAATCCGGACCCTGCACCTGCTGCCAATGTCCCTTGATCTTCCGTGCAGCCTCACCAGTGACCGGATTGTTGTTTCCATCAATCTTTCCGACCTGCCTCGGTTTCGGCCGCTCCAATTTCAATCCAGCCTTGTCCCACAGCTCATCCAGCCATGCCTCCCGGGCGCGGTGCGCTTTGCGCGTTCGCCATGCGCGACGACGTTCCCTCGCATCCTGGGTCGAGGCGAGTGTGGATTCGATCATCCATGGGACAAGGTGCTTTACTATGTTGTTCTCGACAATGGCCTCGCCAAGCGAGCCCGTGCCTAGGTCGAAAGACCAGACGGTTCCAGAGGATTTTGGGGATTCAGGGGGTAAACTCATGGCTTGGTATTTCAAAGGTTTCGCAGAATTTCGTCAACAGGCATCCGAGGGGCATCCAGAGGCAAATAGGCATCCACAAAGCCCTGCGGAGTGTGCTCGAGGTAGGTATCGGCAGGCAAGTCGAGCACTCGACCCAGAAAGGTTTCCATCAGATTGTTGGCCGTGAGTCGATTGTCCCGGTTATACCTCGTAATGGTGTTCCATGTTTTACAGGCATTTCCGAGGTGCTCAAGGTGCCCCGGAATCGTGTTGACCGCATGCCGGGAGGTGATGTTACGGATAAGCTTTGCATCCGAAGCGTTTCGCGCCGCCAGATAACAGAGATAAAACACCTGTCGCATGGGCTGGGATTCAGCCAGCTGCTTCAATACCTGAGAAAGCTTCAAACCCGAAACAAGCTCCCCCTCACCCAATAGCTTTCGCTCAATCAACAACAGAGATAGGTACGCCTGCGCCTCCAAAAAACACATCTCGCAGAGGAACAAATTGACGGATGATTCACACGAAGGATCCGAAAGCAAAATACGCATCTGATGGCAAAGATGAGAGACTGAGTCGGTTTCTTTAAATATACGTCCGTCTACCGTTAGATTAATATGCCAATCGAAGCTATTTAAAAGTGGAACGACTCCATCCAAGCGCCTTTCGAAACAACCGCGGTGGGCCTCAGGATTGAGCATCAACACATTTGATTTCAACAGCTCCTTGAGAAGCGCCTGCGTTGCATCCAGCGTAGGAAAAAACGCGAACGAATCGACTGCAGATAAAGTGTTAAAGGGAGTGATGGCACGAGGCCTTGTCAGCAGATGAAGAACCGCCAGCTGATGCTTCAGCGAGAGGGACTCCCACGGTACGGGCATTTTTCGGCATTGCATCACCCACTCGCGCAGCTTCTCCCGTGCGGGCTCCAAAGCATCTTCGATTTCTTCCGCACGCCGAAGACTGCATCCATCGCAGCCACAGGAGCGGATGTGATTCCCATATCCGCCCCCGCGGATTCGAACCATGTGATGCCCACATTCAGGGCAATAAGGCTCGCCAGGGGATTTACGACTGCGAAGTTCCCGCTTTTGGAGCATCTGCACCTGACAATACGGACATAGGTGCTCCGTTACCCTGTCTGGAAACCAAGAACCCAGTTTCTTGGGATTGATGGGGATGCCGTATTTTCGGCAAATCTCATCCACACTTCCTCCCTCCATGTATTCCCTGTAGGCGGCTTCAATTTCAGATTCAGTCATACGAGCTCAAAACACTATCTTCAAGTTGTTAGTATTACTAGCTGGCCTATTGCAAGATTATTCTACGTATATTTTTCTAAGGGTTTCGGGATGGGTTCCGCCATACAAAGAAAAAGCAACCTGCCGGACTCAGATCTCAAACGATACCGCGTTTGGCTGTCATGATTTCCAGAGACATTTCTCCACGACTTCAGCGTTTCTCATGCCCGGTTGTGATCTTCACCGGGCCCAGTAGCTGAAAAAGTAGCAGCAACAGGAAGGCGGTGAGGAAGTCGATGGATGGGACCTCGACCACCCGGGCGAGGACACGGTTCCAGAGCAGCATCACAGGGAGGGCAAGCAGGATGCCCTTGAGGATTCCGGCTGCAAGCGCGGCTAGTGGCGTGAGAAGGATCAACGTCAGCATGGAACGCCAGCTCATCCAGATCCGTTGGGGTATTTCGTCAGAGGAGTTCATTTGCATATAATATACACATGTTCACTTGTTGTAGGCGTTGAGTCAAACGGAAAAGCAGAGGGAGAGTTCAGGAGGGCGACTGAAGTCGCCCACTCCGAAGAGGCAGCAAGGGTAAATGGCTCCCCCGCGAACCATTGCAACCAACGCACCGGAGGCCATGGCTTCAGCCGTGGCTTTTTTTCTGACGCTGCGGCGGGGGTTGGCACGTTGGGGAAGAAGAGGACGGCTGAAGCCGCCCACTCCGCACGCTGCGGCGGGGGTTGATGCGGTGGGGAAGAAGAGGACGATCTCGATCATGAGCGTTGTCGAATGACTGAAGTCGCGCACTCCGGAGTTCAGGCTTCGGCCTCGGGGTCGTCGGGGTCATGGGTGGGGAGGTATTCCTGGATTCCTTTTGCGAGGTGCAGCGGGAGGGGAAGCGCGGTGTCGTCGCCGTGGTATTGCAGGCTTTGGCCACGCAGGTGGTGGGCCCAGAGGGCGAGAGTATCGGGGCAGTCCGCGGGTTCCATGCGTGCCATCGTGAACTCGTAAAAGGCCGGATTCCAGCGGTTGCCGCTGGGCTTGGTGACGGGGTCATCATCCAAACGGACGGACTTGGTTGTATTTGGTTTGTTCGAAAAACTCCCGTAAACCCGACCTGGGTTCACTGCAAACACACCGGAGGGACGGCCGATTCCGGGCTGGTCCGCATGGGAGCCGCAGGCATCCGGGGTTTCTTCATTGGTGTGGGTGCGCACGCGCAGGATGCGCAGTCCATCGAGGCTGGAGGGATAGTGGAACGGGTGCCCTGATCCGATTTGGCCGTTCTGCAGCCAGGGCCATAGGGAACGGATGTTGAGCGCCTCCACACAAAGCAAGGTAGGGCCGGAGGGAACGATCTCATTGGCGATCGCGCTCTGAATCCAAGTCTGGACCTCCTTGAATCCAAGGCTGGGCAGGTTGCCAGCCCCAAGCTTGAGCAGGGCTTGCGGATAGGACAGCCACCCCCACTCCGGCATCAGAAGTTGCGGGGCGGAATCCGGATCCGCACCCAACACGACGAACGCGGGCAGGTATTGGGTCAGGCCCCTACCGCTGCCCGGTTTGCGGAGTTTGAACACATAGAGGCCCGCCTGATTCCAGCGGGAGGGATGGCTCAAATCACCACATTCCGGCAGCGGGTAGCGGAAGCCCGCCTGCCTCAGGGCATCGAGAAAGGCCTTTTCAGCGCGAAACCCGATGCCTTTTTCGTCGGGTGTGATGAACTGGGTGAGGCGACCGGTGCGGGCAAATCCTTCTCTTATTGCGGCTTTTGGATCGCTGTTCCCTTTCTCAATATAGCTCTCCCGGTTGCCAATCTGGATCAAGGCAAGCGTGAGCCGATCATGAACCGGGGGCAGCACCCGTGCGATTTCCTGTATCCGCGCGGATTCGACGGATTGGATTTGGGCAGAGCGGGTTTTCCCCTCCGCACCAGCAAGGGAAAGCGACTCCATCAGCATCCACCGGGAAGGATCATGCACTCCATCGTGGATGTGGATACGGCATCCATTCCAATCCAAGACATCCTCAAAGGAAGGGGTCTCACGATTCCCCGTGATGCCTGCGATCCCTTCGAGCAATGCCTTACGTAGTGATGAGCTTACAACATAACACTCCACATGCAGCTCGACCGGTCCTTTTGGAGGCATCGGGCTTTTGACAAGACGCCGATCCATTCCCGAAGACTTGATCTTGGGAAACGGATTCTCTCTCACCCAAAGGGGTGCAAGCAGCGCATCGACCTGCCGGGAGATGCTTTCATTGAAGACGGGAACACTGCCTGGATTGACCCAATGATTGCCCCCCAATGCATGGTTGTATCGCACCGCAAAGACCGATCCCCTATCCTCCCGAAGGAACTCAAGCGGAAATGCCAACAACTCCTTAGGATCCGGAAGGGTTTGCAGTGCGCCGAGTGCGGTCAATAAAGCCGGGAGTTGATTCTCCCATTCAAGCGGCTTTTTTCCCGATTCCAAATAGACCCGACCCGTCAGGTTCGCGACCGCAAAGGCAGGAGAATGAGCCATGCCCTGAATCCATGGCACTTGTGCCAGAATATCAACCGAGGTTCTGTTGGACAGGAATTTCTTCCGGACCGGAGTGCTCAGCCAGCGGCGCACGCCAACACTCATATGCAAGCGCGGAAGGGACTCAAATGGGCGGGTCTGCAACGAAAAGGTGAGCAGGATGGAGTAGAAATGGGACGGCCCGCCGCTGTCCTTGTCGATGCCACCTGACAAGGCCGGCCAGGAAAGCACTTCGACCGGGCCGGAGCCTGGACTGGAGGCGACCCGACGGAAGCGGAGGATCTGCCCTCCATAGCTGAAGGTTTGTCGGGGATCCGTGACGAGGGAGGCAACCCAATGCGGGATAAGGGAATAGCTGACATTATCGGCGGGGGTAAAGGTGCCGTTTGCGGTGGTTGAACCTGCGAGCAGGTCGGTCTCGCGGTCTTCCCATCGCAATGTATCGGGAGAGATCCTTCCAATCGCTCCTTTTTCCTGCCGAAGCGCCCACTCATTCAGGATGAGAGCAAGAACACCCGGGGGCATGCTTCCGGGAGAAACGGTCCTCAACCAGGAGCTTGAACCCGCCCGATCCGCTTTGGGGTCGATGGCGATGATGTCGGGTGCCAGGCAACGAAGGGTGGCATTGAGGCTGGAGGTGCTGAGCGAACGGTCAGGACCCGCGGCCCCTTTCCATTGAGCCGGAAATGGCATGACGGAGTGAACAAGCGGAAGCGAAGAATCCGGAGTGGCCGGAACCCAGCTGAGGGTGGTGATTTGGCGGTATTCTTTGGACATGTCAGAATGAGTTTGAGTTAGGGTTTGGTTCTTCCACCAGCATACGAAAGAGGGAGTCGTAAAGCGGACGGTAAAGGAGTCGAACGAGATGCGCTTCCGGATCGGAGTTCCGGGATTGGTCGAAATGGGACGCCAGTCGTTCGAGCATATTATGGAGCAGGCTGGCCGATGAAGGATCGGGGGGATAAAACGCCGCATCGACGAAAACCACATGGGCCCCCACCCCGCCACGCAGGAGTCGACCGATGGTTTGCCAGAGTTTCACCAGCATCATCCAATCGAAGGAAAGCTGCTGGTGATCCGGCAGCGTGGAGTACCGAAGGGTTTCGGCAAAAAGCCTCAAGCCGGTCTTATACGCTCTGGTGCGGAAGGCATCGGCCTGTGCCCCCAAGCTACCATCATCGGTAACCTGCGGCGCCATATGCCATGCATCGTGAGCCCAACTCACGATGTGGTGAATGGCCCAATCTAGATCATCCGGCTTCGGATGGGGACGAACGAGGAAGTAAACGGCCCCGAGGGCAGCCTTGCCACTCGCAGGATCGACGATGTTGTGCCCGCGCTCCACAGCCAGCAAGGGCGCGATGAGGATCCATGACGGGTCCATCCGGGAGTAGGAAGCAATGCGTGAGCGTTGAAGGATGAAGCCGCGGGCAGCGCTCGAAGCCTCAGTATGGTCATTCACCAGCGCAGTAACCTGCCCACGCCAATCCGGGCGGGCATTGAGCAGAGCATCCTGTACCTCCTTTGCCTCAGCATAGCTCCCGACAACGAGCAGAACCCGCCTGCGTTGCGAAGCGAGGGAATCCCGCATCGTCTCCAACCGGGATGGCGCCCTTCCGTGTATGCCACGCCTGCTGGCGAGCGCGTTGGCCACCTGCTTGAGCGCAAGCATGCGCTTGGGGCCGTATGTGCCACTGACGCGAAGGCAGCTCCCGTCCTCCGCTGTAACGGGCTCAAACCGCATGACCGTCTCAGCCTCAATGCGGCTCTCATCTTCGCGCGAAGCCCGCAAAACCGCGAGCACAGGCGTGGGAACGTGGTAGTGCGAGGAGCCGGGAGCCCAACTGGTGCCTGAAGTCAGCAACACATGCGGTCCGGGAACCTCAATCGCGGGAAACAGCCGGTGAAAACCCAGCATCAGCTCACGTCCGAGACCATGGGCCCGGAGAAACTTGAGTGTGCCATTGCCTGGCTGTCCGGATCCAGTCCTGGGCTTCTCATAAATAAAGCCGAGCACATTACCCATGGGAAACTGAGGTAGAACCGCCTGGAAGCGATCCTTGCGCGCATGAAGAGTGGAAGTGATCCCGTCCAGTTGATAAACGGCTGCAGCATCCCTCCAGTCGCGGAGCACCGCGTTGAGGTGATGTTCAATCCAACCCAGAAGGATTGCGAACTCCAGCTGGCGGCAGCATTGGACCAAAGACTGCGGGTCCAGATCCGCCTGCTTCGCCAACCAGGATTGAAGCGTCTCATGGGCTTGATCGAGCACCTTCCCGCTTTCCTTGAGCATGTCCTCCCACGCTTGCTGCAGGCCCCCTAATTCTCCGTCGTCCCGGCTGTTCCGGTCGTGCAAAGCCTCTAACTCACTCACAAAATCTTCGAGGCGCTTCTCGTCTTCACGCATTTCGGGAGACAAACGTCTGGCCAGGCGGAGCAACAACATGCGTGACTTGAAAATGCGATCATTGCCGATGAGTTTGTCTCTATCGGAATAACCCAGCATACTGGATATTCTCCGGATGGCTGTCATCAGCGCGTACAAATGCGTATGCCATTGATCCACGCGGGAGCCAATATCCGTAAGACTGTGACCCGACTCCATATCCTGCTGGTCCACCTGCGATTTCAGCTTGTTCAGCCAGCATTCGCGATTGGTGGCAAGAAGCTCGTCAGTCGGGCAAAAGTTGATGTCGAGTTCGATTTGAGTATGGTCAGCCTCATCAAAAAGAACGAGATCACTCCGCCGGTATATCCGCTCTGCCCAGCTCATCTCCAGCTGGTGCTCGGTAACAGACGGACAGGAGGCAACCATCGCCGCAGGGGTGATCAACCACACTGAAGCGACTTCGCGGATGTGGCTTGCATAGTGGCGTGGGCAATGGTGAAGAAATGGACAATCGAACCGCACTGGGTCACCCCAGTCGCCACGCAGTGGCTTCAGGCGACTGGTGCAGGGCGGGTTCATCCAATCCCATTTGTCCAGATCTTCGTTTGCAACGCATGCGGAAAGGGGACAGGCGGTACTCAACCAGCGATGGGAGTCCCGGTTTTTAGCCAACGATGGAAGGGATCCTGAATCATCCTCCGACCCCTGAAGCAAACGCCGCAGGTGGGCTTTTCTGCCGGATTGACCGATAATGGGCAGCGCCTGAACGCCGGCCGCCTGCAGGAGGTTGGCAAAGCGGATGCAACTGGCCACATCATTGAGAACCACAGTGCAATGGCGTCCCTTTTGCGCCAGAAAAAACACCAGCAGGTGGATCAAGGTACTTTTGCCAGCACCGAGCATGCCGATGATGTGTTGGATGCCCTCGATGGTGAGAACCTGATCAGCGGCAATGGGCTGGTCACAGCCCACCAGCTCCATCTGGATGCGCCGGGCACGTTTTTCGAAATGTTCTCCTCCATAGTCCGTCTCCTCAAGCAAGGTATCAAGCTCCACAGCTGCTCCGATCAAATCATTAAGCGTGAAAGAAACCGGAGGTTTTCCGGATGGAGCATCGGGTGCTTCCGGAATGGCAGGACACGGCAATCCGCAGATAGCCGCATCCAAAGTAAAACGACAACTGCCTTTGTCGTAGAACCTAACTTCGTATTCACCGGTAGGAGCGGGCTTGTATTGCCGTTTCCGGACAGGATAACCCGCACGCAGATAATCCAGATACCGGAGATGCAAAGGATAACCCTGAGGCGTGGGCTCCGGAAGCAACAAGCCGGACGCATCAAACCGATATGTGCGCTCATCCTCAGTAACGTCACAATATTGACTCAAATGCTTGTGCCATTTGCGCTGTGAACGGAACGCGCCGGATTCGATGCGGGCGCGATGGATCATGGCACGCAGCTCGGGCCGGAGCTCAAGGACCGCATCCAGCCGGGAGTAGCGCTGGCCGGTCAGCAGTGCCCAGGCGCCCATCGGATCCTGGTCTGGAAAGCATTGGAGCCAGAGGCAAAGCACGAGTTCTTCGCTTTTCCAGGGGTGATTCAGTTTTTCCCATGTGGGCTGTGAGGGTAATGGGTTCATGATTGGATAAATGATTTGAGGAATGTGGAAACGGAACCTGCGTGCACCGATTTGCGCAGAGCCGGAGGCAGCGAACGTTTGAACAGGTTGACATAGTCGCGCTGTAGACGGACACGCTCATCCGGGAACACATACCAGAACTCATCCCAATGGTCTGTGGGGAGTTCGGTTTTTTGGCTGCGAGCGAGCAAAACCGGATTTTTCCAGTCTTTCACGTCCACAGCGAAGGTACGGCCGTTGGGCAAAACCACCCGAAGGTCATATTGATCCAGCCCGGGCCAGAGACTCACCTCGCAGCCCCTTTTGCGCAGGCGATCATGGAGGTCCAACTCCGTCCGCCCCGGCATCATGAGAAAGCGGAGTAACGCCGGATGCAGCAGCCTGCCCTCGTTGGGTAACGGAATCGGTTTTCCCTGGGGAAGGTTTTGTTTGCGGCAATCAGGGCGGGTGCAGCCCGGTTCCGGACTAGGATACATCGGGCAACCACAATGGACGCATTGGAGGGCGCTACCATCCTGGATGAAATGCGGAGGGACTGGTTCATAGGCGGCTTCGATCACATCCCCGAGTGCGAGGTCGTGGTTTTGCTTGAAGGTGAGGAACTCCAATTGATCCACAATCGGGTGGCGGATCATCCACTCACGGATGGCCACATATGACTGCTGAGGGGTAGCCGAAACATTACAGGTCCGCAGAAATCGATCGAACCATACGTTCTCAAAATACTCCAAATCGGGGAATGGTCCGGTTTTGAACCATTCCTGTGCATCGGCGGTCAGGTCCCCGT
>JAPXRV010000091.1:0-12473 GCA_033813415.1 Opitutales bacterium
CGGAGGCCAATGTTCTATCCATTGAACTATGGAAGCAGTTCTACCAGATGGGAAATTGAACAAAAAAAGGGACAAGTCCAGAAAATCTGAACTTGTCCCGCAAAAGAATGCAAAAGACCGGACTCAGAGGTGATTGTAAGCACCTTTTTCCACCTTGGTCACTACGGCGTAGCTCACAAAGTGCTTTTTTGCGATCTTGGACTTCTTCATGTTGGCAGCCAAGTCAGCGCGGATTGCGTCGCGGATCTGCGCGCTCATCTCGATGCGGGGCTTGCGGCCGCTTTTTTCAGCAGCTTCCGCTCCGGAGACGCGGATACCGAACTTATTGATCAGATCTTCCACAAGCGATTTCGCATCGGGATATCCACTGTTTTTGATGAGATCGTCGAGCTTTGCCCGGCGTTCTTCGGCTTCCTGCTGTGCAAGAAGCAGCTTCTGGCGTCTTTCTTCAAGTTTAGACAACTGGTTTTCCAGGTCTTTGAGTTGTTTATTGATTTCGTTCATTTTATGGGAATAGATCGACAAGCCTCAAACTAAGCTACGTTTATCTGGAATTGTCAAAATAAAACGCAACATTACAATTTTTGACTATCAGAACATTCCGTGTGTATTGTTTTAATCAGAATGTACTTATCGTTTTCGTGATAGGGAAAAGGTGAACTCCAGAAGCATTCAAATCATGCATCGCCATAGAATATGTTCTGATTTACAACTTTTCTACAGTCTTGAAGTGCATCTTCACATAGTGTGGTAACGCTTCTTTTCCGTGCACGCGTATTATCTCAGATGCGGCTGTTTCAGACTGTGTTCCAGCCCCTTTCGGAAGGGCCAAACCAGCGGTTTCGGATAGGGATTCGAGACGCCTGACAAACTCCGCACGGGCGATAATGGAAGCTGCTGCAACCACAGGATCAGACTCCGCACGGGTGCGTTGCCTCAGTTCGAATCCTGCGTATTGTTTGAGGAATTTCTCTGTTATGTTTTGTTTTGCAAACTGATCGAGAAGCCCCCATGGCACCATCCTGCGGTTGAGGGCATTTTCGAGAGCCCGTGCGTGAAACCAGGCGAGCAGGCGATTGAGGTTCCTGAACTTCGCATAGAGTTCATTGTATTTCGGCATGCCAGCGAAGGCGGTCTCAACTACAACCCCTTCTGTGCCGCGGATGATTTTCTCCAGTGCATAGATCTGTTTGTCGGAAGAAACCGACTTACTGTCGCGTATACCGGCTTTTATCCAGCCGCGAACCATGTCGCCGTCTGCGATAACGGTTGCGGCGACCACAGGTCCGAATAGATCACCTTTTCCGCTTTCATCCAGTCCGGCGTGTGCTTCAAACCAGTCCGGATGGTGGACTTCATCATAGCCGAACAGGGCTTCACCCGTGATCTCCGGCTCGAGAATGTCGGAGATGAAGGCTTCGGTTTCTTTGCCCTGAATGACCGTCTTTCCACTGGTGTATGCGACCACATTCACCTTATTCCCCTTGAATGCCATAGCAGCGTATTCGACTTCGAATGGCTCCCACCGGGAAGACATGAGCCGCTTGCGCAGCTTCTCGATTTGCTCAGGAGTCAGTTTGATGGTGTAGAGCGTTTTTTTTGCAGGTTCTTTGGCTGGCATGGCTATGGGGCAGAGAGGCGGTTGGACAAGAATAGATACGTAATGTTATTGAGTTTCGATGCGAAAACAAAAGAGGAATTGGATCAGTATTCCGGTTCAAGATTGGCAATTGTTTCAGCCAGTGCCTCACACGCCTTGTCAATTATGTCGATATCGTGGGCGGTACTGACAAACCACGTCTCATATGCGGAAGGGGGTACGAAGACTCCCCGTTTCAATGCTCCGTGGAAAAAGGGTTTGAACCACACACTCTTCGTTTTCAAAACGTCTTCGTATTCGTTCACGTCGGTGTCCGAGAAAAACACGCTGAACATCGACCCGCATGATGGGATTTTGACAGGAATTCCCTTATTCGAAAAGGCTACCTGAAGCGTTTGCACGATCCTATGCGTGGATTCTTCCAGCCCGTTGTAGGGATTGCTTTGTTCAAGCAATTGTATCGATGCGAGGCCGGCGGCCAATGCGAGAGGATTGCCGCTTAATGTCCCTGCTTGATAGACAGGTCCGACCGGTGCGAGATGCTCCATGATCCGCCGTGGACCTCCGAATGCACCGACTGGTAATCCACCACCGATGATTTTTCCGAGAGTCGTCAGATCGGGCACCACGGATTCGATCCCTTGCACGCCACTCAGGGACAACCTGAATCCGGTCATGACTTCGTCAAAAATAAGGAGCGCGCCATGTCGGGTGCAGATATCCCTTAAATAAGACAGAAATCCAACTTCTGGCAGGACTAAACCCATGTTGGCGGGGTAGGGTTCGAGAATCACGCAGGCGATGTCATTACCTTCGAGTTTGAATGCGGCATCCAGAGCATCAGGCGAATTAAACGGAAGCACAATGGTCTGAGATGCCACTTGCTCCGGGACCCCTGCGCTGTCCGGGTTTCCACAGGTGAGGGCTCCACTTCCGGCTTTTACGAGCAGCGAGTCCGAGTGCCCATGGTAGCACCCTGCGAATTTGATGATCTTGTTTCTTCCCGTATATCCGCGGGCGAGGCGGATGGCCGACATGGTAGCCTCGGTCCCGCTGTTGACCATGCGCACACTTTCCACCGATGGAAAGATCCGTGTGATGGTTTCCGCCATCTCCACTTCGAGCGGGTTGGGAGTGCCGAAGCTTGTCCCTTTCTCCACGGCGTCGTGCAAGGCCTTACGAATGGCGGGATGATTGTGACCATGAATCGCGGGGCCCCATGTGCCGACAAAGTCGATGAGTTCATCGCCGTCCACGGTGGTTAGTCTGGCTCCATCGGCTCTGGCGGTGAAAAATGGATTTCCGCCGACTGAGCGGAACGCCCTGACCGGAGAATTTACTCCGCCAGGTATGCATCGGATGGCGCGTGCAAATAGTTCAGAAGATGCGGATGTCATGATCGTGGATCGTTTCGTAAACCGGGCATACTGAAGTGAATCTTATGAAAGACGCAAACACGAAGCGTTAGCCCGGACATGAACGCCATGCCTTAAGTGTCTGTTCCATCCGCCGATGGAATATTCCTGTGAATCCGGAACAAGCATTCTTGATCTTCGATTCCACCCGGCCGGTCGTCGACTGAATGAGTTCATGACATGCTGTAGTCTCGCTGCCGAACTGACGTCGGAAACTGGAGCGGGAGAAGACAAGAAACGCTATGCAACGCGGTATCGACTGATGGAGTTGAGGATCGCTGATTTGCAGGATCAATCGGCCTTAGAAGGTTTCAACGGCACCATTGAGGTCGCGCCGTGGCGTTGATGAATTTGCACGAAATTCTATTGACAGTGTCCGAAATAAGCATACCAACGATACCTTTACCTTTTCGAGTGGTGGCTGTAGCTCAGTTGGTTAGAGCATCGGATTGTGGTTCCGAGGGTCGCCGGTTCAAGTCCGGTTAGCCACCCCATTTTTCCTCCCCACTTGGAGTTGGATCGAGTGAAATGGTGGAAGACTGTGTCAGCTTTCGCCGTTTCGGAGTAATCCGTGAGTTGTGGGCGGAAAGCTGTCAGTCAAAAAGTGCGGCAATTTCATTGCAGTTTGATCTCGGTTTTGCCGGTTGACACCGATTGGAGGGAATATAGCTTCGATATTTCTTCACGGGTCCGCATGGGAGTTTATGAGGGAGTTTTGGTTCCGGGAATCAGTCCGGAGAAAGCGGTGCCAATGATCATGATTTCTTGGATAAACCTTGGGGTCGCATTGGTACGGATGCTGGCTTTGTCATGCTTGTTCGGTTGGATAATGACTTCAGCAAGAGCGGAGGTTGTTGCAGACGATAATTGGGCGCCTCCTGCGGTTGGGATCCTCGAGCCGGCCTACGGATTTGAAGAGGCTGCCTTGCATCAGATCCGCGATCGTGCACCTTCAGGGAAGGCGTTCGATGCGTTTCTAATGGCGACTCTCAAATACTGGGAGTATCAGGCCGACCGGATTGATGAGACCAAGCGGGCGGCCGCGGCCGAATGGCTCGGGCTGGCATACACTTATTCAAAGGCGGAATGGAGGGACCATCCAGAGGATGTAGATCTGCAGTTTCTGTTTGGGATTTCCTGCTGTAATCGGGCTCGTTTCCATGTGGAGGAGTCTTCATGGAGTCGTGCCTATTTTGATTCCAGGGAAGGCATCCAGACTCTGGATGATCTGTTGACGCGGCGTCCGGACTATGTGGATGCATTGTTTCCTCTGGGAGTGGTGGAAGCCTACCTTGCGGATGCTCCCGTTTTGCTGAAACCTTTGGCCAGACTCCTTGGGTTCCGTGGGAATGCTGAGGATGGATTGGCAAATCTGCGAAAAGCGGCCGACAGCGGAGTGTGGACTCGGGTAGAAGCGGGTTTTTATCTTGGATACTACTACTACTCAGTCAGAAAAGACATCGATCAGGCTCACGTTCACTTCGCTGAGTTGTATGCGCAGTATCCGCAGAACCCGGTTTTCGGCTACTTGTATGGGCGCGTGTGTGAACTCAGGCATGACGCGCCGAAGGCATTGGATGTATACCGCTCCAACGAAGCGATTGCACTGAAGCTCGGTGCAATGGATATCGCAAATTGGTCTGGATACCGGGCGGCTTCTCTATTGTTGGAGACGGGTTCTAATCAGGAAGCGCTTTCGATGCTGATTCGGCTTCGGAAGCGGATTGCACCGCATGCCGAATCTCAGGAGTATTTTCTGCGTTTGCCCTATGAGATGTCGAGGGCTTTGATTGGACTTGGCAGGAAAGATGATGCGAGGCGATACCTTGAGGCTGTTGACGTTTCGTGGGATCGGGATACCTATCGGCTTTCGAGGGCTTTGTTGAGAACCTTGCCAAAGGACTAGCGAAACATGTTGCGGTGATCCGGATTCATTGAAATTCTCGTATCAAAGAGCGCATGATCAGGCACCTTGCGAAAAGGGTGGGATTGACTTGTGCGCTCGCATGTTTTTTAGGTTAATCTCATGGACCCCGATAACAATCACTTTGACATTATCATCATTGGTGGCGGCAGTGCTGGATATGCTGCTGCGAGGACAGCCGCCGAGTATTCGAAAAGCGTGGCGATTGTGGATGGATCTCCTGTGCTTGGAGGTCTTTGCATCCTCAAGGGTTGTATGCCGTCGAAAACTCTGCTTTATGCTGCCGATGTGCTTCATCAGGCCAGAAAGGGCAAACGGCTGGGTCTGAATCTGGTTGGCGGTCATCTGAACATGCATGCGCTTCAGGAACGGAAGCGCCGTTTGGTGGATGAGTTTGCGGCTCACCGGATGTCACAGCTTTCGAGTGAGAAATTCACGCTTTTTCGCAGTAAGGCCCGTTTTGTGGATCATCTGACCATCGCTCTGGATGATGGACGTGAGCTGTGGTCGGATAAGTATGTATTGGCGACCGGTTCGGTGGTGAATAAGCCGGATGTTCCGGGCTTGGCCGAAGTTCCCGTGATGACCAGCGATGACGTGCTCAACCTGGATGTGGTTCCGGAATCGGTCATTGTTCTTGGTGGTGGGATTGTGGCTTGTGAGCTGGCCCAGTTCCTGAACCGTGCGGGTGCCCGTGTAACCATTATTCAGCGCAGTCCGTTTTTGCTTAAGAACCTGTCCCCTGAAGCGAGTTCATTGGTGGAAAAGGCACTCTCGGATGAAGGTATCGCAGTGATGACGGATACCCAGATCGAAGGGATTGAGAAGATGGATGGAGAAATCTTCGTCCAGTATCGTCAGGGCAATCAGACCCGCGTGGCATCGGCTTCCCATCTGATGAATGCGCTTGGTCGAATCCCGAATACTGAAGGGTTGGACCTCCAGAACGCCGATGTGCGGCTGGCGCCAGGCGGGCATGTGGAGACGAATCTCTATCAGCAGACCTCCAATCCGATGATTTACGCGGCTGGTGACGTCGCAGGCCCCCATGAGATTGTGCATGTCGCAATTCTTCAGGGTGAATGTGCCGCAAGGCATGCGCTGAAGGGTGTTGAGACTCCGGTGGACTATGATAATCTGCTGCGGGTCGTTTTCACAGATCCGCAGGTGGCGCATGTAGGGCTCACCCGTGATGAACTAAGGGAAAGGGAGATTGATTTCGTTGAAGCCCGCTATCCGTTTTTTGATCACGGAAAAGCCATGTTGATGGATGCGGTCTACGGATTTGTGCGTGTGTTGGTGCGCCGGGATAATGGGGTGATCATGGGCGCGGAGTGCGTGGGGCGTGACGCCAGTGAGTTGATCCATGTGATGTCCGTTGCGGTCGCCACAGGGCAGACAGTAGCCTCCATGCTGAAGGCACACTGGTATCATCCGACCTTGTCGGAAATATGGACTTACCCGCTCGAGGAAGTTCAGTCATCCTTGCGTTGAGGTTTGTATTGTTCCAAGGCGGACAGATGATCGATTTGTTGTCCTGAATGCTTGCATCCCGGTCGATCAGGGATCTTCTATACGTGGATAAATGAGAGACCGTAATGAGCGAGGAGATGGTAGGGAGTTGGAGGAGGTTCATCCGACATCCGGTTACAGTAGTCTTGAAGAGATTGCGAACGCAGTCACGCATGGGATCGGGGTGATTCTGGCGATTGCCGCACTCGTTTTGTGCGTCGTGTTTGCCGCGTTGAAACACGATCCATGGATGGTGGTCGCGTGTGCGATTTATGGTGCGTCTCTGGTGCTACTGTATCTGTCTTCCACTCTTTACCATGGTATTCGTAAGATTGGAGCAAAGCGGGTATTTCTGGTGTTGGACCACAGTTGCATCTACCTCCTGATCGCGGGGACTTATACCCCATTTCTTCTTGGCCCTGTAAGGGGGGTATGGGGTTGGACCATGTTTGGGATTGTCTGGGGATTTGCGGTTCTTGGGGTTGTTAAAGAGAGTGTGGCACGTAAGCGGGGCGGTTGGGTTTCGTCCATAATCTATTTGGCGATGGGTTGGATGGTTGCTGTTCTGATCACCAAGCTCTATGCGACCCTTTCGGTGTTCGGGTTTGTTATGCTCCTGTCGGGTGGTGCCCTATATTCGTTGGGCGTAGTCTTCTACCTGATGAAACGGATGCCCTACAGCCATGCGATATGGCATCTCTTTGTGGTGGCCGGTAGTGTGTGCCACTTCTTTTCGGTTTTCAGCCTGGTCTACAGTGGATGATCGATTGCCTTGGCTCTGTTGACCCCAAGTCTAATCCCTATCTGTTCCAAACCAGGATTGAGCCATGGCCACGCAGTCTTTGGGGGCGGGGTGGCGGCTGGACTCACGAAGAAACGACTCAACTCTTTTCAGTCTCGGTCTGAGTCCATGACCATTGGCCAGTTGAATACTCAGTCCCGGTCGTGCATTCATTTCCAGGATCATTGGTCCGTGCTTTTCATCCACGACCAAATCCACTCCCATATACCCGAGATTGGTCGCCGGGTAGCATTCCGCAGCAGTCTCGATCAAAGTCTGCCATCCTTCGATCCTCAGGTTGCTTAGCGGTTCATTCGTGTCGGGATGCACCGTGATGGGACGGTTTCTTTGGACTGCCCTGATCGGGTTTCCCGATTTTACGTCAATCCCAACTCCGATAGCTCCTTGATGCAGGTTTGCCTTCCCGTCCGATCCGCGGGTTGAAAGGCGCATCATTGCCATGACAGGAAATCCAAGAAACACCAAAACCCGGATATCCGGAACCCCTTGGAAACTGAAATTCTCAAAAAAAGGGTGAGGGTGAATCCTATACTCGATGATGGCCTGATCGGGTTGCCCGCCGAGACTGTGGAGTCCTGCCAGAATGTTGGAAAGATGCCGTTCGACGTGGGATCGCGAAAGGATAGCACCGCTGGCTTTGATGTAGTCTTCTCCCTGTCTTCCGGAAATGACGAGGATTCCATTCCCACCGGATCCGTGCGCGGGTTTGATCACAAACTCCGGATAGTCCGCTATCCGTTTGTGAAAATGGGCGATCTCATATTGTTTTGTCAGAACGGCGTAGATGGTCGGGGTCTTCAGTTGCCTCTCCAGCACGATTTCCTTGGTCAACACTTTGTCGTCGACGAGAGGATAGGCGTCTCGCGGATTGTAGCGCTGGATGTATCTGAAGTTTCGGGCGTTTATCCCGAGTACTCCCAATCTGGATAGCGTCCGGGGCGAGATCCAACCCTTGAAATAACGTTCGAGGAGCATACCTTTCGCATCAGTTCTTGTTGAGGAACGGCTCGAAGCGTCTCAACTCGGTGAGCCTGTATCCACTGTATTGTCCAAGGTGTAGAATGGCAGCGAGCACAAGAAGCAAGACTTCCGGAAAGGTGAAAGTGATGTGACGTACCCAAGCATTGGACATAACAAGATACGCGATGATCGCGACAAGGAGGCTGCCTCCTCCCTGCATCAATGCGGATCCGCAGCCTTCCTCCTCCCATATGATGGAAAGCCTTTCAATCGTCCATGCGATGATGATCATGGGAAAGAATGTCACTTTCATGCCCCAAGGAAGATGCAGGTGATTACTCAGGACACTCAGTGCTGCCATCAGCAGGATAACGACGATGACCACTGCGCTGATCCGCGGTACGACAAGGAGGTTGAGATGGGCTAACATTGACCGGATCCCCAACCCTGCGGCCACAATGAGAACGAATAGAAGGATTCCGGGGATCAATTTTGTTTCTTGAAATGCGAGTGCAACCAGAATCGGCATGAAGGTTCCGGATGTCACAATTCCCACCACATTTCTCAACAAGATGATCACAAACGCCCCTATCGGGATGAGCAGAAGATGTTTAAAGACGTTCTGTTCTTCAATCGGGAGACTGTATATGGAGAAGTCCATGAGGAGTGTGTCATCCCGTTTGAGGCGCCCCTGTGCAAGTTGCTGGGCGGGTCTGGTATCTTTGATCACCGACATCCTTACCCTTGACTTCAATCCTCCTTCCAGATCAATGAGCGAGACCCCTCCTCTTTGCCATAATAGAAAATCGGACGGTATTCCAAAGGTGCCGGAGACCGGCTCAACAAAGATCCATCTTTTCCCATCGAAGAATTCAATCCCTTCAACCAAGGGCTGATAACGTCTTCCTTCCGACAGCGAAAGCCCTCGAACCTGCCTGACCGGTATCCCTTCGGTGAGGAGTAATTTTTTGAAGAGCGAAGCATCGAGTTTTGAATCCGGAGTGTTCGAGAGGAGAAGGGCGGTGTTCTGGTCCTGATCGGCATTTGTGTGATTTAGGTGTGCAGCCAAATGGGCGACAAAACTGCCGGAATCCGCTGAGCGGCTTCGCACATGGGAAAGAATTGCCTCCACCGCAAGCCGTTCCGCATCTTCCCAATAGGGGCGAGCGTATTCCGGAATGGGTTCAGGCCGGGCCTCATCCGGCGCGACAATGTCGCTGGATTTGTAGAATTGAGCACGGTAGAAGATGCGCTGTGATCCGGATGCTTCACGGGTCGTCCATTCGCCGCGTCTCGGCTCAGAATCCGCCTCAATCAGGCGAAAACCATAACCTGGAGATGCGAAGTGTTCGTCCAGAATCCGGTATCCCTCGCTCTCACCGGGCAGGGAAAACGAGACTTTGACGGGCTTGTTGTCCGCAAAATAGGAGATTTCGGCTTCCACTGTCCAAACGTCCTGCGCATGCTTTGCAGTCAATGGAAATCCATAGTTCACGCGTTTGTGAAAAACGATTGATACTGATACGATGATCAGCAGAATGGACAGCCACAGAACGTGGAACCTCGGAGATATGGGAGTTTTCATTTAAGTTTTCCGCAGGGCTTTCCCAGCAGAAACGTTTCTTCACAATCAACCAGAACCAGTCCTTTCAGGAAGTTTCTCCCGACAAGGACCTGATAGACGAAATTACTGCGGTCGATGAGTGTGAATTCCGCTTTTTCGTGGAATGGGCCAATCCGGACTTCCATTTCAACAACAGGACGTTTTTGCGGTTCATCCTCATGTTGGATGACTTTCAGGAATCGGACCACCGGCCTTTCAACTTCGAGCAGTTCGCCAGTTTTTTGGTGTTCGACGTGAAACCGTACCCATTTTTTGCCATCGCGCTCAAATTCCGCCATGTCGTAGGCGTGAAGGGAGGATGTGCGGGCACCTGTGTCGATTTTTCCTTTGAGCTGGATAGTTTCCGGCTGGAAGCATACCCACTCGACCCATCCGGCTGTCACCTTCTCTGTGTGCCTGGGCGAAACGGGATCGTCGGAAACCGGTGCTTCAATGTCTTCATCTCCATCGCTTGACTCGGATTCGGGCTGTGCTACCGGAATCGCTTCAAGTGCAACACTAACGGTCTCTTCTACAGGCTTATCCGTTACAATTTCCTGAGTGTTTTGAATCTCCTCGGCTTTGGATGAGACATTATCCGGTGGAGAAATGTATGACGGTTCGTCTGGTGAAACCGTTGTTTTTTCCTGTGCAGTGTCCTTGGGTGCTTTCTCCATTTCTCCGGAGCCAGAAGCGAGTGGCTCAGGCTCGGGAGAGGGGGACTGCCCGGCCGGAATAGACTCGCAGCCGGAAAGAATCATCAGAATAAGTACGGCGCTGGTGAAACGCAAATGCATGGGTGTGGATTGAAGTGAGACAGAGTGTTCGAAAGGGTCGAAGGATGGAAACCCGATTACTGTTAGTCAATCCTCAAGCATGTTACCTTGCTCCGAACATTCTCGAATTACACAATTTTGGGTGTTTGAGGACCGCGGATTTGGGTTTCTATCAGGTGCTCAGTGTCTGGGATGAATCCGGGAGTGTTTATTAATGGATGACATTACGTGTTGATTAACCTGCTGAAGGGGTATCCGGAGGGAAAAACTGGTGTTTGCAGTTGTCAAAAAGCCACTTGTCGGTGAATTTGAGCACACACATTATGAGTACTGATCAGAAATACGATCTTGCGGTATTGGGAGGTGGGCCGGCTGGATATGCCGCAGCCATACGGGCCGGACAGCTGGGAAAACGCGTGGCATGCATTGAAATGGAGCGTGCCGGAGGCACCTGCCTTAACTGGGGATGTATCCCGACCAAGGCCCTGCTTAAAAGTGCCGAACTCTTTCGATCCATTCAGCATGCGGATGCTTTTGGAATTAAGGTGTCGCAGCCGGATTTCGATTTTTCTGCGGTTATGGATCGTTCGCGTGGAGTCTCCGATCGGATGGCGAAAGGAATCGAGTTTCTATTCAAGAAATCGAAGGTGGACTACATGGTTGGAAAGGGACGCATTGTTGCTCCCGGTATGATCGAGGTATTTGAGGGGGAAAAGCAGGGATCAATGGTTCAGGCCGATAGAATCCTGATAGCGACCGGATGCCTTCCGCGGCGGATTCCGGGGGTGGATGTGGATGGAAAGCGGGTTTTCACATCGAGGGAAATGCTGGCGAACCGGACGCTTCCAAAATCGTTGGTGGTTGTGGGAGCAGGCGCAATCGGCGTTGAGTTTGCCTATTTCTTCAACTCCTTCGGGGTAAAGGTGACATTGGTGGAGATGTTGGATCAGATCCTTCCGGTTGAGGATGCCGAAGTGGCTCAGGCCGTGGCCCGTTCTTTTAAGAAGCAGGGGATGGCCGTGCATGTTTCCACCAAAGTTGAGAACATCAGCGTTAAGAAACATTCGGTCTCCATGGACCTTGTATCAGGCGACAGCCGTGAGGTAGTTGAGGCGGATATGCTTCTGGAAGCCATTGGTGTGATCCCCAACCTCGATGGTGTCTTGTCCGGGCGGCTCAAGCCGGAGCTCGAAAGGGGCTATCTGAAGGTTGATGAGAGGTATGAAACCACCGTGCCGGGGGTCTTCGCGGCTGGGGATATCATTGGGCCTCCATGGTTGGCCCATGTTGCCACCTATGAGGCGGTTCAGGCCGTGAACGGGATGTTTGTCGATGGATTCAATCCCAAGAAGGTTCATCTCTTCCCGGGTTGTACCTATTGTATGCCTCAGGTGGCCAGCGTTGGAATGACGGAGAAGAAGGTGAAGGAATCCGGGGTTGAGTATAAGGTTGGGAAGTTTCCCTACTCGGCCTCAGGAAAAGCCGTCGCGGTTGATCAGACGGAGGGCTTTGTGAAGATCATCACTTCGAAAGCCCATGGCGAAATTCTGGGTGCCCATATTGTCGGATACGATGCCACTGAATTGATCGGCGAGTATGGTTTGGCCATGTCGATGGAGGGAACGGTGGACGATGTCCATCACACGATACATGCGCATCCGACTCTGGGTGAAATGCTTGGAGAAGCCGCAGGCGTTGTGCTCGGTGAGGCCGTTCATGTATAGTGGTCTGGTTCTCGAAATGCCCGCCGTAACCTTCCACGAAAAAACCTGAAGAAATTCAGAAAAAGGTATTGACAGTGTGGAGGTGGATGGGCCTAATGAGCGACTTTCCCACATGAGGGAAGGGTTCTTTGAAAGATACTTTGTGTGATTGCCGAAC
>JAPXRV010000092.1:0-12059 GCA_033813415.1 Opitutales bacterium
GACAGGATCAGTTCATCGTTCCAGTCTTTTCCGTTGCTTGGGGTCATGAGATCGTAACCCCGATTCCTTTCAACTAGGGCTGTCTCAAAGCGTTCGCGAAACTGTTTGCCCGCCGGGTCCACATCGAACCCAAGTACCAGATGAGCTAAATCGGGGAGCGTATCGATGATGCGGACATCAGGGGTTCCGGCAGTGGAGACATAGGTTGCGTCACGCGTCGGAACAATCTCACGCAATGAGAGCGCATCGATTGGGGACTCCGTGAGGAATATTTTCCGTGTCGTTGGAATGGGTTCCCCAGCATAGAAGAATGAATTGCTGCGGTTTCCGATGGTCTGCTTAAAGTTGGAGTAGATTCCCCTGATGGTTGCTCCGTCGAACTGTCCGCTTCGAAGATTCCAGTGGGGAAATACGACTCCACCCAAGCTCGAGGCATAGACTTGACCCTTAGTGAAGAGATCATCGATTGCCTGTTCTGAGATTGCTCGATTGATGAGATATTTGCGGGCTTCAATCCACCTTGAATCATCGCGTGATGCAAACTTGGCGACTTTCTCCTCAAAGGACATCGGACGTTGGCTTTCCAATGTCGTTTTGTTCACGGTGAGAAGGGCGTGGTTCAAACACCGTATAGCTTGATCCCCATGTCCCGTCTTCAGCCATCTGACAGCTTCATTGAAATCGCATTGTAGGACATGCATCACCAGATCAATGGAACCGCCTCCAAGTTTGTTGTTGGGATTCTTGAAATCGTAGAATTTGGCACCTTGGATGGCGATCTTCGAAGCAGGGGTCTCGAACACCATCTGTCCACCTTCCCGATGCCCGGCAAATCCGAGCATGGAGAGGACGTCTTCCAAGGGAATGTCTCTCAGTTGCTGCGTTTCTTTGATGTATTGATCGTTGTCGGCTTGGAGCTTGTTTTTGTCCTGAGCAAGCTTTTGCAGGGCTAACCTGTCCCTTTCGGCGAAGACGCGGGCTTCCAGTGCTCCTTCAATGGATTGAACCGCGTTGGCCGTCTCCTCGACTTTTGTCTCTATGACTTCCCGGACTTCGTGAATATACTCGTCCTTCTTCTGTTTCGAGATGACGCTACCGATTGATGGAACAGGGAGTTCAAGGGTTTCGATTTTTCTGGGAAGCTCCTTGAGCTTGTTAATGCTTTCATCGATTGCCCGCTGTGATTGGTAAACAGCTTTCTGAGGAATGTGTTGCCTCTCGGACCCTCTGGTTCCGCGAACTAAGCCATACTTTCGGCAGCGTTGAGCGTATCGATCCTGCAATCTGATAAGTTTGGCCTGACCGCCCAGCATCTCCCGGCAATTCAATCGCCCACGCTTGTCGATCGGAACAACAATTGCCTGGATATGAGGGGTTTTTTCGTCCGCGTGAAGAACACAACTAATGATGTTTTCAGCGCCAAACTCGTCTTCTAGATACCGCAACGTGTCCCGTTTCCAACCGTCCAAGTCGATGGTATCCCGGGCCTCGGGACTAAACCCACACAATACTTCGAAGGCTATAACCGCGTTTTTCCGGATCTTTGCCGATCCAATACGCGATCTCCACCGCTCGAGAATCGGAGCGGATGTATCCCGCATTATTTCGTTCAGCCTGGACTTGCTTGTGTCCACGTTTGGGATCATCGCTCGAATCTGACGTTCATTGTGTGCAGCGGACTTGCATAGATGGTCCTGCGTCTTGATTTTGCCGAAGCGCTCGATTGCGTAGTTCATTTATTTTCCGGGTAGTCGAGTTTTACACTTTCGCTTAGCGAAAGTGTCCTAGGCATGGCGTCGCCCGCGCAGCGTAGAGACCACAATGGAACATTTTCGTCGTCCGTAGGATGTCGGAAATGTGTAGTGTGTGACACAATTTCATTGTGGCTCTCCGGCTACTTGGAAAAAGGAGAGATATGTGCCTGGTCGGGTCGGGGGACTGCTAGCAGTCTTGCGATGCCCTCCGCCTCATGAATAGAGTTAATGTCTGACACTCCAGAAATAAGGTCTCGGGTGCTCGTCGTGAGTCCCCGTGCTGAACGCGAATCAACGTATTTTTGAGCCTTGGTTACCTTTCGAGCGAGGTCGCTGGCTCCAGCCTCGTTCAGCATGGTTTGGGCATCTGCTATGCGTTGATCAATAAAGCGTGTTGCCCATCCATATGCGTCACTTTGAATTACTTTCTCGGCCGATTTTCCAATCAATATGTGGTAGAGTAACGCGATCTTGTGAACGGCCCACGTGATGCGACGTATGAACGACTCCGAGATGTCAGCGTTACAGGCGTCGAAATAGTAATCGGCGTAGTCAGCTAGTGCTTCTGGTGACGGAGTATACTCCGGAAGGGTGACACAGTCATTCCAATTCCAACAGTTTCTGAGCGATTCTTCATCAACCCTCAGTATTGGATAATCCCGATAATGTCTGGTCGGATCCGGCTTGGGTAGGACATATAGATACCTTTGCGCTAATCCGTCTACCAGACTCTCGGCTCCAACATTGTTTGCCCATGTTCCGCGGACCGACATTCCCAGCATGGATAGTGCTGGTGTCACTTCCGTGGCACCATCCTTCTTGCTCGTGCGACGAATGGTGGTGCCATCGTAGGCTCTAAGGAGGTAGTCTTTGTAGTCTGCATAATCCGGGCGTTGTAGAAATCGCAGAAACTGGCCGTATTCATCCTTAAGCCATAGTCCACGCGCACCGTTTGGACCTTTTAGCGATTCCAACATGGCGGCGGCAGATACAGCCCCTGAAAGATCGGGAATCGTAGGATCTTCCGTTCCAAATATAGATGCCACTCGTCCTTGAGACCATGTCTTTCCGCACCCCGAATCGGCCAGGACGATCATCCATAGCGTGGGAGTGATGGAACTGACATCCGGAAGCTTGATAACGGTTCCGCGGCGGACAATTGCAGCTGAAAGGTAGGCGAGAAACATGGACATCGGCATCTCAAGCGGGATGTTTGTTCCGCTCTGAAATGCGTGCATTAGTTTTTCCAGTATGGATCCTGGTGGAGTGATTGCGGCGATGTTATCCGGCAGTTGCTTCGCCTTGAAGCGGAGCATGGCACGCATGTAAGACTCCGCATCGGGTCCTTGGGACCTAATTGCATCAAGCAATGGCAGCTCCTGTTGATAGCTTTTTCTACCCCCCCTTATTGATTTTGGGGCACTTCTTAGAGTTCCGTCTTGTAAGTGTTTTCATGATAGCACCTTGGGGATGTGGTGAGGCGGCTAATTAGTATCAGCAAAGCATCAGCAGATGCTTACAGCCTGCTCTCAGGGTTTGCTATCGCTTTGACGTCCTCCAACCGGAATCGAACGGCGCGTCCATTTGGGCGAACGGGTACAATGCGTCCGCTCCGCTGCATACGGTGCAGCGTCATGAGGCTGATTCGAAGAAGACTGCAGACTTCTTGGGCTTTGAGGAGGGGCTGGTCGGAGTCAGAAAGCTCACGATGCAGCACTGTGGGTGCATGATGATTAAACATGCCACCCTTTTGACAGGCATTTTTATAAATGCAACAATATTATCCCACTAACTATTCATTAGGAAATGACCGATGTCAACATGTTTTGTCAATAATTTTCGTTATTTCGAGAAAAAGCATTTCGATGAGTATTGGTGCTTTCGTACGGCCTAATAGTAGGTTATTACCAATTGGTATGCAATATATTGCGTGAGTATGTGCTATCGTAACAAGCCCGTGCAGTTGTATGAAAGGAGTCTAAAACGTTGCAAAAAGGCTCAAAATGGCCTATGGGAATATGGAAATAAATAAGCCATCGGTGAACCACTTTGTAGATAGAAAAATTTTATCTCAGCGGCATGATGAACCGGACTTTTTGGTCCAAATAGTGATCTCTGGTTACTTGAAGGCTGCTGTGCCTGAGCTGCACCGACGCGGAAAAAATGTCGCTGTTGGCGCAGATGTGAGATCCGAATTCTTTGCGGAGAGTGTGGAGTGGGCATCGACCTTCGACTCCTTGTGATCTCAACCATTTTGTTGCTGCTCGAAAGGCCCTGTCTGATCGGTAGAATTTGGTTTTTGTTGTCTGGCTGGGACTGACTACCCATCCGCCAGAGTCAGATCCTAGTTCCTTTATGAGGTCGGCGTGAACGTGAACCTCACCCTCGCTTGCCAGTGTTTTCGTTGTCCCAAATTCGGAGCTCCTGACAATGATGCGACCTTTTGTTTCATCGATGTCTTCCCAGCGAAGTCGATCGATCTCCGATCTTCTCAATCCTGCGCCGAGCGCAAGAAGGATGATCCGATAAGAGTCAGGATCGGTTTTCTTGAGATGTTCTTCCGCTGCTGAGAAGATTGTCGAAGCCTCGAAGCGAGATACATACCGCGGACATTTTGTTTGTTCGAGTCGTTCTTTTCTTCCGGATGCCCATGCCACCTCCGGAGGTAAGGATATTCCTGACGCCTCTGTGACTCTTGGACGGAACAAGGCCGCACAGGAGCGGAGAATGCTGTTGCAGGCAATGTTTGCCGATTTCTGAGCTGTCGGATTGGATCTGCTCCGGACTCGGTTTTTTCTCCATTCCCTTATCGTGTCCTGAGTTAGTTTTGAAAGAGGAATGGCGTCGATTTTGGCATACCAATCTGAGCGTCTTCGGCCCTTTATTGAGGAAGGTTCTTTCAGCACTGCTTGTGCCGCTAGTGTACGGAGTTTGTTGGAATATCCCTCCAGGGTTTTGGGTGGAAGACTTCCGGCATTATCAACAGCCTGTAGATAGGATCCCACGGTCAACGGCTTATTCTCTTCCGATTCATCGGTTGTATCTTTCTCTGGCCAGCCTTTGTCGCGCAATTGGGATACCCAGAAATCCCTGACAATCTGTGCGGCTTTGCTCTTGTTATTGGTGCCTGTGTTGTACCATCGACGCACTCCGTGGGCAAGTATCTGCGAGCAGTATCCTGAGACCTCTTTCCCTGATCCTGACTCCCGTTTTTTAAGACGTTCCATCCAATAAGCGACTTGATCTTTAGCGTGCATAGTGGTGCATTAGTGGTGCACCTACACTGTTGTCAAGAGGTATCATCTGATATCATCTGATATAAGCATAGGTGCAGAAGTGGCGAGATACAAGCGGCTTAGAATATCAATTGATATCAAGTGATAACCGGAGATAACATCAGACTAAGGACTTAAAATCCTTTGTCTGAAAAGACGTGCGGGTTCGAGTCCCGCCCCGGGCACCAACGACTTGCAGAACTTTAGTGCGGTAGTGCGAAAAAAACAGTGCCCTCAAACTGCCCTTATAGTCCGAACGACTGCTTATGCCGGGTTTTTGATTTTAGGTGAAGTTAACACCATCCATGGGTAGATTGAATGATCCTGGTTCTTTCATTGGGCAGGACCTACAGGATCCACAGGATTGAAGAAGATTTGTCTCACGCCCGTTTGACGCTGCACGCAGCGTCTGCACTCAAGCCGCAAAGGCGCCAAGGAAGAGGGAATTGAGTCATCCTCCCCGTGAGCGTTCCGCTCACGCGTCTCGTCTTCCGTCTTGGCGGTCCCGACCCGCTTATCATTCAGGTCGATAGACCGGATGTTATTTCATCAAGGCCTCTGAGGCTCCGCATTTCCTTATCTCTTAGTGTGTGAGTCGGTTCTCCAGGAATTTTAGATAAGCCTTCCATGGTAGTACTTGCACAAAATCCAGTGTCCATGGCTCGATGGCGGTGCTGACTAAAAGGCAGGGAACTGTAGGATAGTCCTCATGAAACGACCGCAGTCCGCTCAGGTCTGACCGATCCACTTCCGTCCGGCTTTTGAACTCCACAGCCAATATTGGCTTACCTGCGCGCTCAAGAATGAGATCCACCTCGGCTCCATTATTGGTTCTCCAGTAATAGAGCCGGGTTGAGCTGCCCTGATAGTCCAATCGGCGGAGGGTTTCCTGTATAAAAAACTGCTCAAAGAGCCGCCCGCGCGTCACTGGGTCCAAGGGCCCCGAAAGCCGGTTGCAGAGTGCATTGGTGACCCCATTATCAAAAAGATAGAGTTTCGGGTGGCAAACCATCCGTTTGGTGGGGCTCTCCCTCCATGCTGGCAGGCGGTAAGCGATCAGCGTGTCTTCCAGCACCTCAAAGTAGCCCTGCACTGTGCGGTGGGGCAGTCCACACTCTTTGGCCAGGGAACTGAAATTGACGATCTCTCCGCAATACGCTGCACTCAGGTCCAGAAAGCGGGTAAATCCCCCGAGGTTGCGAACCAAGGCTTCCATTTGGATTTCTTCGCGGATGTAAACATCGACATAGGCACGCAAGGTATCCGCAGCGTCCCGTTGCGCCAATCCGAGAAGAGGCGGAAGCGTTCCCCACTGGATGGTGTGTTCAAGATCCAGACCCACTTCTCCGCCCATCATCTCATACTCGCGCATGGAAAAAGGGTAGAGGTGACGCAGCAAGAGGCGTCCTCCCAGTAGATTGGTCCCATTGCGTTTGAGCTTGCGTGCGCTCGATCCGGACAGAATGAAACGCACTTCTGAAGCTTCGATCAGGTGATGCACTTCATTCAATAGTTCGGGAATACGCTGCACCTCATCAAGGACGATCCATTGGGTGCCACCTCGGATCTTTTCTTCCGCCTCCAGTCTGAACTGACTGGGTTGTTTCAAGTAACGGTAGTAGGTGTCGTTGAGCAAGAGGTTCACCATCCAGGCACGTGGGAGATCCAGGCTCCGAAGCCACGTGGTCTTTCCTGTCTGGCGTGGTCCGAAAAGAAAAAAGGAACGTTCCGGCGATTTCAATTCCCGTTTAATCATCTTGCCTGATTGCATGGCATTTCGGCGACATGTTCAAGCGTTATCTCTGTTTTCCTTACTCCGTAGGTGTCGATATGAGGATTCTCGCGCGGAGGGAAGTGCGGCTCGTTGACGACAATTCGCCCTACCTTGGATAGGGGTGACATCAGGCGAGGGGGAGTGTTTTCAGACGCCTGGAGTCTCATGGGTGTTTGGTGTCAACTCGTTCCTGTGAGATGGCCTTCTGGTAGGGATGAGCGTCCCCGCTCATCCGCAAGCGATTGGACGGCTCGGTGGGGTATGGAAATCGAGGATGGCTGAAGCCACCCCCTCCTGAAGATTAGAATTCTTAGTCTGCTGTTTTGCGCGTGCAAAACGTATGTGGCCCGAAGGGCTTATAGCGAGCGATGATGAATACTCTTGGTTGAACAACGCTCGCATGGAGGGCCAGCATCGAAGAAGAGCGCGAACAGGATGATCCCGCTACTTAGGAGATCGCCACGGTGCGGTAGAGGGTAGTTTTCCCGCAAGAGGTCCGGCGTGGATCGAAGCGTGACCGGGGAAGATGCGGGGCGTGACAGCTTATCCGGGCTGTGGGAAGGTCTAGCCGTGTCCGAAGGTCAGGCAGGAGATGTGCGAGGCACCTGCTTTGCGGAGGGCGGATGCGCAGGCGTTGAGGGTTGCTCCTGTTGTGAATACATCATCCACGAGGAAGTAGTGCGCATCCGGATGTGCTTTGAAATGCGGGGCGGCGGCGAATGCTTTGCGGGTATTGCGGATACGGGCTTCCCGGGATAGGCGGGTTTGGGAATCGGTATCGAGTTTCCGGATGAGTCCGTGCTCGATTCGGGTTCCTGTGGTTTGAGAGGCAATCAGTTGAGCGATGATGGCGCTTTGATTGAAGCCCCGATCCCGTAGTTTGCGGGGGTGCAATGGGACGGGTATGAGAATGCTGTTTTCTGCGCTTGCAAGGTAGCCTGGAGCTTCGGCGAGAATGCGGGCGAAGTCGTGCTGAAGATAGTGCCCTTGGTGATACTTGAGCTGATGAACCATGCGGCGGGTGGCTCCGCTTAGCAGCACCGCGCTGCGATTGCCGTCGAATGAGGGGTCGAGGGATGCGCAGTGGCTGCAAGTCCGGGTGTTGGCGGTGCAGCCCCAAAGTGGAGATCCGCAGCGGAGGCAGCGGGGTTCACTTATCCAACGGATGGAATTGGCGGCGGATGGGCCAATGTAGCGAAACCGGTGATCTTGTTCGATCGCTTGGCCAGTGAGCAGACAGTCTCTCGGAAAGGCAAGGTCCAGGAATGGGAGAAAAGCCTTTTTCAGTCTTTCGATCCATTTGGCGGTGGAATGCATGGATGTGTCGGCCGAAGGGAGCATATGTTGTGCACAGAGCCGGCGTCCTGAAAGAAATGCGGATGAAGGTGGACGGTAATCTCAGCGCGGATTCATTTCTGATTGGATTTGGATGAGCCCATGACCCTTTCGATTTCGCGTCGAAGGGAATCGAGACTCATGGGTTTGGAAATGAAACCATCCATTCCTGCCTGAATCGCTTTGTCACGATCTCCCTGCATGGCCCCTGCTGTCAGCGCGATGATCTTAGGTTGTTTGTGAGGAGGGAACTTGCTTCGAATGATGCGGGTGGCTTCGATTCCGTCCATAACCGGCATCTGCACATCCATGAGTACAAGCCCATAGTCTTGATTTTGGAGACGATCCAGAGCCATTCTACCATCTGAGACACTCTCGGATGACATTCCGAGCTTTTGCATCATGATTTCTGCAACCTTTCGGTTCGTGTTGTTGTCTTCGACCACGAGAGTCTTGAAGTGGGGAGATCCGGGTGAGGAATCAAAGGAGGTGGGCTGAGCGAACAGAGAGGATTCACCTCTGGAGAGGCGAAGTATTCGCTGCATCAACGTGAAAGGTTTCACGGGTATGCCGATTCCGTGGTGAGGGATTAGCGGGTTTTCGGGGACATTGAAATCCCTGCCGTGGATGAGAATGGTGGAGGCATTCGGCGGCCAATCGCGAATTGCCTGCAGCGTAGAAGTCACCGATTCCGGGTCCAGCAGGATCACGAAGTCCGCCGGCTGGATCGGACCATGATTCGTATGGATTGCTTCATGGTCATCGGTGAGGGCGCCGAGATGGAGGAGGCGATCCCGGATGTCGTCCCGGCGCTTTGCACATGGATCAATCAGGAGGATGCGGCACCCCGAGAGCGGCGAACTGTCCGGGGCCGTGGCTGGTAGCTGCGGATCGTTGATGCATTCAAGAGGCAGCGAGACAATGAACTCAGAGCCCGTTCCGACCGCTGACGATACTTCGATCGCGCCTTGCATGATTTCAATCAGCTTGCGCGAAATGGTGAGCCCGAGGCCTGTTCCGCCGTAAATCCGGGTGTCGGATGCGTCGAGTTGGGTAAACGGGGTGAACAGTCGATCCATCTTTTCCTGCGGGATGCCGATCCCGGTATCCCGGATGCGAAACTCTACGAAACAGGTCGAGGGATTTGTCCCTGGAGACGTCGAAACACGGATCTCCACTTCCCCCTCGTTGGTGAATTTGATCGCATTGGAAACCAAATTGAGGAGCACTTGCCGGATTCTGATCGGGTCACACACGAAGTTCCGGTTGATTTCAGGACTGGAGCTGAGAAAACAGTGGATTCCCTTGTCGGAGGCGAGAGCCCCAAGGGTCTCGAGCACTTCTTCGGCAATCGCGGCAAGGTCGGCGGGAACCCGCTCGATTTCGATTTTGCCGGCTTCGATTTTGGAGTAGTCCAGGATGTCGTTGAGGATGGAGATGAGGAATCCGCTGCTTCGGGTGGCGATGTTGACGATCTCGCGCTGCTCATCGGGCATCGGGGATCGGGACAGAACCTCCATCATGCCCACGACGCCGTTCATCGGGGTCCGGATTTCATGGCTCATGTTGGCGAGAAACTGGCTCTTGGCTATGCTTGCGGCTTGGGCGGCTTCCAATGCCTCTTTGAGTTCGGCGTTTGCCTGATTGAGGTCTTGGGTGCGTGAGTCGACGAGTTGGCTGAGGCGTTGTTTGTCGCGCTCATGTCTGAGTGTGAAATGCCGGATCAGCCGCCAGATTATCAGGGCACTCAGGCAGACGTATAGAATCCATGCTTGCGTGGTGCGGTAGAAGGGTGGCAGCACAACAAAATCAAATCCTGAAACCGATCCCGGGATGTCGTTGGAATCGATTGCCCGCACTTCAAACCGGTAGCTTCCCTCCCAGAGATTCGTGAAGGATATGGTGGTGTTTTGGCTGGCTTCCGACCATCTTCCGGAGAGTCCTACAAGCCGGTGTTGGAATGCGGGAGGATGGTTGGTGTAGTGCGATGGATATTGCACCGACACTGCGATCGAGTTTTGAGAATGCTTGAGAATGAGTCCGGAGTAGTCGTGGGTCCCGTTCCAGTTGAAAACGTCGTTGAGTTCGTTTTTGTGAGCAACTCTCGTGATGAGCGGAGGCTGGCTCCGTTTGAGCTTTGGGCCGGCGATGGAGGGGTCGTGGCAAATCAGCCGACGCTGTGTCCGGAGGTAGGTGATTCCATCGGGTCCAAAACTCGGAATCGGATGGCTCTCGCGTAGCAATCGTAAGGAATCGTAGTCTGGAACCCATCCACCGCCTGCATCCGGCTTTAGCAGAAATACTCCTCTGCGATGTGGCATCCACAAGGAGCCGTCTGAATGTTTGCTCGGCCTTGATATGTAACGGGATGCATGGTCGGGGAAGATGGGCAGGTCAATCAGACCGGAGAAAGTCCCGGTGATGGGGTCGAAACTGATAACCTGGGCCAGATTCTTGAGGTAGACAGTTCCGTCCAGTTCCCATACGTTGATCCATCTCGGTTTGATGTTAGGAACAGGATCGAAGGAGGTCGCCTGCATGGTTCCGTCCTCAACGTTGATCCTGCACACCCTCCCAAGTCCATGCTCGATCCAAAGATCCCCTCGCGAACTCTCGAACAGGATCCCGGGGTGCCCCATTGATGGTTCGTGTAAGCCGACACGCTGCCATACTCCGGATTCCTTTTTCAGCAGCTGATTGAAGACCGCTCCAGCGCTTATTGCGAGGTCCGGATACTTGCGGAAGATGTGAATCGCATTGGATGCAAATCCTTCACAAACAGTGTGCAGCGTCTTCGAGTCGGGGTTGTATTGAAGGATTCTGTCGATGGTGCCGATGACGAAATCGCCGTCCTGATCGATGCCGAATCCGTTCGTTCTTCCATCGTGTCCGACATGGACCGGAGTCATCACAGGAAGCAGGCTGTCAGGAGATTTCTCCCGGCGGAGCACCTGTCCGAGGCTGTGAATGTAGAGGTCATCGTTCCTGAAGTGTGGAATGGGAGTCACCAGGCGAGGGCCCATACGGTGATCAATAACTGAAAGGGGCGAAGGAAAGAAGACTTTGGCGAGCCCATCGTTGAGTGAAACCCATAGGATGCCTTCGTCGGTGAAGATCATGTCTTCGATTGCGGAGAAACGGTGATCCGCCGTCGATGGAATAGACGATACTTGCGCCATATCGGCGTCGAAGAAGACGAGTCCAATTCCATCAATTGCAATGGCGATGTAGCCATCGCTCAGTGATACCACTTGTCTGGAACCTTGCGTTATGAGCGGATCGGCGCGAGATTCAAACGGAACAGGCCCTTTTGCGGTCAACTCAAAGAAGCCATGGCGCTCGGAAAGCAGGATGGTTCCCCGTGCCGTCTCGATGTTGCCGATGAATACGCACTCAGCAGGCGGGGCATATTGCCATGCGCAAGGTTCCGCTGGCTGACCCGCGCGGATCGTTGACATCCCTCCATTCCGGCTTGCCACATAGTAGGTGTCGCCAATCCGGAAGGCGTGCGTTGTCTGCTCAAGATCCCGGTATACACGGGTTCCGGTATCCTTGTCATACACCACGACTCCGTTTGGAGCGGCGAACAAAACCCCGTTTTCGGATGCTACGATTTGGTCGAAACGACTGAGAGAAGCCCATCGGCGATCCATTCCCTCGCTGAGGGTTTGAAACATGTATCGCCCATCTTTGTAGGGACTCAGGTATCCCCAGTTTCCGAGAGTGCCTGCGTAGAGCGTTCCATCGGGGCTTTTTGAGATGGCGATTACCCAGTCCGGTGCGTCTTCGTTCCGATCAATGGCCGGCGTCCAATCCCGCCCATCGAATGCCATGAGCGTGCCTTCCTCAATCACCAGAATGCGGTTGATCGGATCGGCGATCAGGCGCGATGCCGAGAGTTCGGTGTTGAGTTGCTGATAA
>JAPXRV010000093.1:0-11938 GCA_033813415.1 Opitutales bacterium
GGGCGCATTGCGACACAGGATTTTGCGCAGCAGGTTGAGCAGAGTATAGGTCAAGAGGTGAAGCAACAGGATGGTGCGCATGAGCGTGAAAAAAAAAGCTCATAGTATACGGTGTTTATGGATTGATTAAGGTAGACGAGCGCATTTGGAGGGGAAGCAAGGGAAGCTATCAGAGGTTGCTGCCTTCGGTACTTGGGGTGACGCATCGCGGATACACCCACTCGTTACAGCGGGCCATGAGCGATTTTGGACTGGACGAGTCCTTTTGCAAAGCTGCGGCAAAAATCAAGGAACACTATGGCTTTGAGGTACCGGTCTCTTCTCTGCGCAACCACTGTATTGGTAACGCCACGCGGATTGCCCGGCAAGGCATGGAGCTTGGTGCCTCGGGTAATGCACTTGCCGCTAAGGGGGTGCAACGTCTTGTGGCTCAGGCCGATGGCAGTATGGTTGCAATGGTGCGTTTTGATGGCAAACAATGCGATCAACGTCGTAACCGCAAAGTGGACTATCATGAAGTCCGTTTGTGTGCCTGTCGTGCCGAGGGTTCAGCGCAGACCATTTATCGTGCGGCTATTGCCCAACCCGACGAAATAGGACGCTTGTGGAATGAGTGTGCCAAACAAGCCGGAAGAGGACTTGACACCTTTGTTCACGTCGTTGGGGACGGGGCCACATGGATTGATCAACAGGCCCGCAGACAACTGCAATGCAACCGCTCCCTGGTGGACTTCTTCCATGTTTGCGAATACCTCAAAGGCGCAGAACTACCCTGCGCGGGCAACAAACACTGGTTTGCCACTCAAAAAAACCGCCTCCTGCGCAACCGAAGCGATCTTGTTTTGCAGGCTCTTGGTGATCATCTTGAGTCCAAGTCTGTTCCAGATCAGCAAGCTCCCGTTCGATGCGCTCATCGCTACCTCAATAACCGCCTCCATTGCCTCGACTACAAAGGCTCTCTTCTGGACAATCTTCCCATTGGATCGGGCCTCATTGAGAGCGGTCATAAACACGTCGTTCAGGCAAGAATGAAAATCGCAGGGGCCGCTTGGCTACCTGCAACTGCTGACGCCTTTATTCAGGTAAGAGCTCATCGCGCTTCTCTCCTTTGGGATTGCTTCTGGAAAAACTAATTCCTTTTCCCCGCACTTTTGTTCAGGCCCAGGAATTGAAGATTGCCCGTTTTGCTTTTGACAGGGCGGCTCAGTGCGGGTTTATTTGTGGCACTCAAGCCACTCGTTGCCATGGATATTCACCTCTACTTTACCCTGTTACCGGAGGCCTTGGTTGCCTCTCATCTTGCGCCGGAGGAATTCGGCAAGTATCAAGCCGTTGGCGTTCATCGCCGTTCCAGTTCCCAGTCATTGTTTTTCGAGATCGACCCGGATTTTGATTCCGGGTATCTACCGGTACGTGAGTTATCGAAACGATGCCGGCCCCATGAGGATGGCTCACCGAGAAAGTCGACCTATCTCGGCATCTATCGCGTATTGGAGCATCTTCCGGTGCAGGCTTTCGGGGATCTGTACGTGACGACCGACGATGGACGGGTGCTGCGTTTGGAAAAAAGCGCCTACGAGGAGGAGGGGGATTCCAATCTATACCTTTATCAGGAGTTTGTGCCGGTTCAACCGAGGGTGGCGAGTTCACTCCCGCCGAGTAAGTTCTGCCGATACATCACTGATCGCAATCAGCCGGTATCGGTGGACCGGATCGTGTTCTGCGACCTGGGGCTGGATGATCTTGCCGTGGATCCCGTGAATGGACACGGAGACGACTTGCCCTATGGTGATTTGGCCCATCTGCGGGACTGTCTTTCTTCAGTTTGGAGGAAGGGCACCAAGGATGTGAAAGTGGTCAATCGCTTCCTGCGCCGGCAAATCCACTTCCGGATGATCCGCAGAGGGTTCTTCGTTGGTGGTGGCGATGAGATGCTGTTTTACCCGATGCCGTCGAAGGAAGACATGGAATCGGTGCACTATGAATGGTGGCGTTCGGCGCAGACATCCCTTTGATTGCATCCGATCCTTTAAAACCTCTTTTTTGAGAAATCCCACAATTCCCCAAAGCTTATGATGAATCTGGAACCTCTTTTCTGGCTGACTCCGACGAGTGCGATACTGGCCTTGATTTTTGCATTCTTCTTCTTCCGATGGATGATGGCCAAGGACGAAGGCACCGAGACCATGCAGCGGATCGCCGCACATGTCCGTGCGGGGGCGAGGGCATACCTCAGTCAGCAGTATCGTGTGGTGGCTGTGGTCTTCGTGATACTGGCTCTGGTTTTCTGCTACATGGCGTATGGGCTGCGGGTGCAGAATCCATGGGTTCCTTTTGCTTTTGTAACCGGAGGGTTTTTCTCGGCTCTGGCCGGGTATTTCGGGATGCGGACGGCGACGTATGCATCCAACCGGGCGGCTGCATCTGCGCAGGAATCGTTGAATGCCGCTTTGGTGGTGGCATTCAGGAGTGGTGCCGTCATGGGTCTGGTGGTAGTGGGTCTGGCATTGCTGGATATTTCAATCTGGTTTCTGGTGCTGAACCATTTCATCGGTGACGATGGGATCCCGGGTCAGAAGCTCGTGATCATCACCACCACAATGCTGACATTTGGGATGGGTGCGTCGCTGCAGGCGCTTTTCGCCCGCGTGGGTGGCGGCATCTTCACGAAAGCGGCCGATGTGGGCGCGGACTTGGTCGGGAAGGTGGAAGCCGGTATTCCTGAAGATGATCCGAGAAACCCGGCGACGATTGCGGACAACGTGGGAGACAATGTGGGCGATGTTGCGGGGATGGGGGCTGACCTCTACGAATCCTATTGCGGATCAATTCTAGCCACGGCTTCGTTGGGTGCTGCCGCGTATGCCGCTCAGCCTGATATGCAGCTCAAGGCGGTGCTTGCTCCCATGATCATCGGAGCACTGGGTACCTTGCTCTCCATCGGAGGCATATTTCTGGTTAGGGTGCGTCAGGAAGGTAGCCAGAAACAACTGGGTGCCGCATTGTCGCGGGCGGTGAATTTGAGTTCACTGATGATTGTGTTTGGATCCTTGGGGGTGCTTCATCTCCTGGGAATCGATAACCTGTGGGGGATCTGGGGTGCGATCGTGACTGGTCTCATCACCGGTATCGTCATCGGATATGCGACCGAGTATTACACTTCTCATGCTTACTCACCCACCCGTAAGATCGCGGAGAGTTCCCAGACCGGGCCGGCGACGGTTATCATTTCGGGCATGGGTACCGGATTTCTATCAACCGCGGTTCCCGTGCTCGCAATCGTGGCGGGTATCACTTTTGCGTTTTTGTCGGCGTCCGGCTGGAGCTTCGCCAATCTCTCGGGTGGCTTGTATGGAATCGGGATCGCCGCAGTCGGAATGTTGTCGACGCTTGGATTGACTTTGGCGACGGATGCGTATGGGCCGATTGCCGATAACGCCGGAGGAAATGCTGAGATGAGCCATCTTGGACCTGAAGTCCGCAAGCGGACGGATGCGCTGGATGCCCTCGGCAATACAACTGCCGCGACTGGAAAGGGATTTGCCATCGGGTCAGCCGCTTTGACGGCGCTTGCCTTGCTTGCGTCCTACATGGAGGAGTTGAAAATGGCGATTGCGCGCATTGTCTCCAAAACCGGTGAGTATGTCTTCCCGAATCTGGATCGGATCACTTCGTCCGAGGAAGTGCATGCCCTCGATCTGACCACATTGGTGGATAGTTTTGAGGTCAATCTGATGAACCCCAAGGTCTTGATCGGTCTGTTCATCGGATCGATGATGGCTTTTGTGTTCTGTGGTTTGACGATGCAGGCAGTCGGACGGGCGGCACAAAGCATGGTGGATGAAGTCCGTCGTCAGTTCCGGGATATCAAGGGGATACTGGAGGGTGAGGCTGAGCCGGAATACGCCAAGTGCGTGGAGATTTCCACTAAGGGAGCCCAGAAAGAGATGATGATCCCGTCCTCGCTTGCGATCATTGTGCCGGTGGTTACCGGGATGGTATTCGGAGTGGCGGGTGTGATCGGTCTGCTTGCCGGTGGATTGTCGGCCGGGTTTGTTCTGGCGATCTTCATGGCGAATTCGGGAGGAGCATGGGACAACGCAAAGAAGTATATTGAGGAAGGGCACCTTGGTGGAAAGGGTTCGGCGGCCCACAAGGCGGCTGTGATCGGAGATACGGTTGGGGATCCCTTCAAGGACACGTCGGGCCCCAGTCTCAATATCCTCATCAAGCTGATGAGTATGGTGTCGATTGTCATGGCGGGATTGACCGTGGCCACCAGCTTTCTCTAGTCTGGGGTGCATGGAAGTAGAAGAAAGACTGGAACGGTTTCTTTCACGCGAGCCTGTGGTCGCGGATTCCGCCTATGTGGCGCCATCTGCGATCGTGATGGGCGCAGTGACATTGGGTGAGTATTCCAGTGTCTGGCCCGGGGCGATCCTCCGGGGGGACATTGAGGAGATCCGGGTCGGGAGAGGTAGCAATATCCAGGATGGAACCATTGTCCATTTGGCAGATGACATGCCGGTGGAAATCGGCGAGTTTGTCACGATTGGACACGGAGCCATGATTCATGCCTGCAAAATCGGCGATTCCTGTCTGATTGGTATGCGGGCGATCGTTCTGGATGGAGCAGAGATTGGAGCTGAGAGTATTGTCGGAGCCGGAGCATTGGTCACCAAGGGGACCATTGTTCCTCCGGGCTCGCTTGTCATGGGGATGCCCGCAAAGGTGGTCAAGTCTCTGGATGAAAATACCCGGAAGTCCCTGCGTCATTGGGCGGAAAAATACGTCAAGGTTTCACGTGCCCACAAGAAGCGGGACTATGGGACGCCTGGCTGAAAATGGATGGACGGATCTCGGGCTATCGCTTCAACCCGATGGTTCCGGTGAAATGGCTTGAGGTCTCTATCCTACGGGGAAAGGGGAATATCATGATTCTGCCAAGGTTGACGCGAGCCGAATGTCAGGCATTGAGTGTTCTCCTCCTCATTCTCTTGATGGCGCTGGCCGGCCGGATTGTATTTGGCAGAAACCGTGACCGTGAAATCCAAGGGAACTCTGTTATCCCGGAGTCTGTTGATCGCAAAATCCCCGCAGGCAGTCCATGACCCGGTCCCGTTGGGTGTCGGTCAATCCTGGATACAACGGGAGTGACATGCACCCGGCGTAGTAGGATTCGGCCCCGGGTAGCGGTGCATCCGATATAACCCGCTGTCGTTGTAAAGGTTGACGGTAGAGTGGAACGTAGTGGATCTGGACCCGGATACCGCAGCGATGGAGGTGCTCGTAGGCGAGGCGCCTGAGCGTTGGGGTCTTCCATTGGATCAACTGAAGGTGATAGGCATGATGGGGATTAAAGGGCAGAACGCTCAGGCAGCTTGAGAATGGCCGGTCAGCCAGCTTTTCTGAATACCAGGCAGCCAGCTCGCGTCGCCGTTCGAGTATGGATTGCAGGCGGCCCAGTTGCGACAATCCCAAAGCCGCCTGAATATCGGTCATCCATGCATTAGTCCCTAGTTCGGACTGACAATAAGCCCATGGTTCCTGAAGGTCGAAGGGACGTGGATCATCCGCAAGAAATCCATGGTTTCTCAAACGCCTGACTTTCCGGGCAATAGATGCGTCATGCAGCAGAACCATGCCCCCTTCACCCGTCGTTATGTGTTTGGCTGGATGAAAACTCAAGATCGCAGCATCACTGTGAACGCAAGATCCGCTTCGGAACACTTCTGAAGAAGGGCCTGTGTAGGTGGCTCCCAGACTGTGGGCTGCATCCTCAATGTGAATCACTCCGTGTGCTTTGCAGATTTTGTCGATCTCCGGCAAATGGCCGGCATCCCCTGCGAAGGACACGGACGCAAGCATGATGTCAGCGTGCGGATGAGCGTTCCTTATCGCGGTGATCTGGTTTTCCAGTTTTCCGGGATCGATTTGGGCGTTGTGCGCATTCACATCCGCATAGTGCAGGTGCGCGCCACACATGAGGAAGGAGTTCGCTGTGGCGAGAAAAGTAATGGCCGGACATATCGCATGGGTATGTGGGCCGGCTCCGTGGGCCAACATGGCCAGATAAAGGGCAACCGTGCCATTTGAGACGGCTACTGCCTCTGGAGCACAACATGCGTCCGCGACTGCGGCTTCAAATGATTCCACCCACTTTCCACGGGTGATGGATGGAGATAGTAACGCCTTCCTGACGCATTCAAGATCGGATTCCGTGATTGACTGGCAAGCGTACGGAATCGGGTCAATTCCGGGTTCAGAGTGGGTTCCGGATGGCATCGGAATACCCCGTTAGCGGACGGATGAGGATCCGAACGCAGCTTGTAGATCCTCCTCCGAAACCACCACCACCGTTTTCCGGCCGGTGTCGAATCCAATGTAGGGTAGGGCAGCAGCGGCCATGAAGGGTAGGTAATGTCTCAGATCATTGGATCCATCGGTGTTGACCACTGTTACACTCCAAAGCTGCACAGGATCTTTGACAGATGACCCCAAGCGGTTGTCATAAGCGGTGAGGGTCAGGCTTTTCTCGAAAAGCGTGGTGCTTTCAATCCTGTCTTCCCATTGAGTATATTGTTGGGAAGGTTCGTGATAAACCTTTCGGCTGTATCCTATAATCTGGCCCTCTTTGTTGCGAACCGGAACCTCGACTGAATAACGCCTGCCCGGCACCCAATAGGTTTCGGGATGGGGTCTAACCGTCAGGGAATCGCGCGGTTCACCAAGAAAGAAATCGAGTTCAATGATCATGTCAGCGGTGGCCGATGATGGCGCCTGGAACAGACCCAGGCCTTCCAATGCGAGCTGGATGTAGTTGGCGGCTTCCCTGAACCGTAAGTCGCTCTCGCGGATTTCCGGATTGGCACTGATGATCACAAATGACTCACCCGTATTCATCTCTCCCGAGGCGATGCTGTCCACTTCGAACGCATACCTTGGCTGACAAGCGGCCGTCAGTAGAACGACAATCGATAAAAACACCAACTGGACTGTATGTTTCATGAATGGGAGTGGATCTGTTGTCTGAAGGGAGAACGGATTTCCTTGTAGTGTGTGACAAGCCGGGGCTGGATCAAACGCTAATCATCGTTCTTTCAAAGAAAGCCTTCGACCAAGCCCGGTTATGGATGGTTCCTGCATCGCTCCGGAAGTAGCCGGGGTCAATAGCCCGGATCCTCACGGGTGGGAATGACTCCCATTTCCGCTTCGAGCCGGCGAATCTCGTCCTGCGCTCTTGCCAGGCGGACCTCAGCGTCGTCGAGTCTCCTCATCTTGTGAGCAGCTTCGAGTCGTTGTTTTCTGAGTTCTTCAAGACGGGCTTCGGCTTCGGCTGCCCGGCGTTCGGCGGATTCGATCTGGGTTTCCGACAGAATAGCCCCCCGCTGAACCGCGAGTGCGCGTTCGTATTCCTCGCGGGCCCGCGCTTCCTCCGCTCTGGCTCTGGCCAGTTCACGCTGTTGATCGCGTTCATACGCGCGCTGCTGAGCGAGCCGGTCATCGTCCCGATCCTTTTCGGCCCCGATAGCACCACCGATCAAAGCGCCTGCGGCGGCTCCGATCAACGCTCCGTCTCCGGCCCGTCCATCGTACCCACGCCCTCCGGTGTTGTTTCCAATGACGGCGCCCAAGACCGCTCCGCTCAATGCTCCCACTGTGGCTCCTGCCTGGGCATTTGGTCCGGATGAAGCACATCCGGAAGAAAAGAGAACTCCTGCAAGCAACAGGATACCGATCCGCTGGAGTTTGGATTTATCTGAGTGTTTCATGTCAGAAAAGAATTCAGGTTCGTTTTGAATCAGAATGTGACGTTGTTAGTCAGGTGATTTGACGTCTGAACTGGCCGATCTATTCAATAATACGATGAAGGAGCCTTTTTGGTTTCGCAAATCCGACCCATCCGCGCCATAACACCGGATTCCTCGACCCGAATTCCAAACACCATCCGCATGAACCTCATCCTTTTGGACCACGATTCGCCCCGGCAGACTTTGGATGCCCAGGACCGTAGGGCACTCCATATCAGCGATGTCTTGATGCGGGCTGGTAAGGACAGCTTTTTTGCAGGACTCCGGGATGGCCGGATGGGGACCGCAAAACCAATGAGACTGCCCGACGGTTCTATTGAACTTGAGGTCGATTGGCATCTTCCCGATGCGGATCCTTTGAATCAGCTGGATTTGATCGTGGGCATGCCTCGTCCGCAATCCGCCAGAAGAATGCTACGGGATATTCCGACTATGGGTGTCCGCAGGGTTTGTTTTTTTGTCGGGGAAAAGGGCGAGGCCGGTTACGCCACAAGTCGGTTGTGGAAAGACGGTGAGTGGATGGACCATCTGCAGGAGGGAGCCGAACAGGCCTTCAATCCCAGGATTCCGGATGTTACCGTGGTCGATGGCCTCGAAAATGCGCTATCTGATCTGGCTCCGCATCCGTGCCGGATCGCTCTCGATCTGTATGAAGCCCGGAGTTCCTATATGGATGCCTTGGTTTCGAATGATGCCGCAGCCGGGGCTACCGTTGCTATCGGACCGGAGCGTGGTTGGTCTCAGGCCGAGCGAAACACACTTCGCTCAGCCGGTTTTGTTCTTTGCTCCATGGGAAAGCGCGTCATGCGAAGCGACGCCGCAGTGGTGGCGGCGGCATCGGTATGGGTCGCGATGAACGAGAGCGTGCTTCCTAAGTAGAAAAACCGCTCGGGACCGTCCCAATCAGGAATCCGATTTGTTGCGCTTGCTTTCGAAGAACTCATGGAGAACTTCCATGCGCTTGCGCTCAAGCTCCTCTTGTTTCACTTCCTCAAGTGTCCGTTGTCTTTCATTTGAGGTCATGATTTTTCTCATGCGGGATATCGCCATGTTTTGAAGCTGCCGGACCCGCTCACGGGTGATGTCGAAAGCTTGTCCCACTTCTTCGAGTGTGCGGGGCTTCTCCCCATCCAGACCAAAGCGCATCCGTATGATTTCCGCCTCCCGCGGATCAATGGATTCGAGCATGTGGTTCATGTCGTACAGAAGCGTTTTACTACGCAGCTTGTCGAATGGGTTGATGGCGTTTTCGTCCCCCACAAGGTCTCCGTATTCGGTGTCCTCATCGTCGCCGATTGGCGCATCGAGCGATGCGGGCCGGACGCTCACGCTCTTGAGGTGAGCAACCTTGTTCACCGGGATCCCCATTTCGATGGCGATCTCGTCATCCGCTGGTTCGCGCCCGAGTTCCTCTGTGAGGCGTTGGGTGATACGTCTCATGTTCGCAATCTTGTCAACCAGGTGGACCGGTAAGCGTATGGTCTTGCTCTGATTTGCAAGGGCTCGCTTGATCGATTGCTTGATCCACCAAGCGGCGTAAGTGCTGAGCTTGCCACCTTTTTCCGGGTCAAACCGTTCCACCGCTTTGATCAGTCCAATGTTTCCTTCGCTGATCAAATCGAGCAGAGGAAGTCCGAAATGGTTGTAATCGTAGGCAATCTTCACCACCAGACGCAGGTTCGCGGATATCATCTGGTTGCGCGCTTCCTGATCTCCCTTGCGGATGCGGGACGCCAGCGACACTTCCTCCTCGTGGGTGAGGAGCGGGGTCTTGGCTATTTCCTGCAGGTAAATCTTGATCGAGCTTTTTTCCGAACTCGGAAGCGTCTTCACATCCACTTCCTCATCCGCGAAGGCATCTCCGAAGGTGCTTCTGGATGGCCCGATGTTACGGGACACGCTGATCCGTTCAGCCATGCCCGTCAGCTCAGTGTCGGCCACTCTGGAAAGTGCACTTCTGGAATCAGCGGATTCTCTCCCCTCCGGGGAGTCGGATGTCTTGTCCGTGTTGACTGTTCTTGTTGGCATGGTGACGGGATGGTGGTTGGAGGATGGGATTAGGAAAAATGCTTAGGGTGATAAGACGGCGTTATCAAGTACAATGTTCTCCTGAGTTTCAGCTGTCATGACTCCCTCAACGAGTGAATGCCAAAGATTGTTGCACCGCCCTTAGCATTCCTTTGGCTTTGTTAAGGGTTTCCTCGTATTCGTTTTCCGGTTTGGAGTCGGCGACTATTCCCGCACCGGATTGAAAATAGATCTTGCCGTTCTTGATGATGGCCGTGCGGATCGCTATGCAGGAGTCGTGGTTTCCGTCGAAGGAGAAGTAACCGAGTGCCCCTGAGTAGACGCCGCGCTGTGCCTTTTCCAGATCGGAAATGATCTGCATGGCGCGCACTTTGGGCGCACCGCTGACGGTGCCGGCCGGGAATGTGGCCCGGAGCAGGTCGAAGGCGGATTTGTCGTCATCGAGCACCCCGAGAACCTGGGAGACGATGTGCATGACATGGGAATAGCGTTCAATGATCATGAACTGGGGAATCTCCACAGATCCGATCTTGCAGACCCGCCCAATGTCATTTCTCGCAAGGTCCACCAGCATCAGGTGCTCGGCCTTTTCTTTCCGGTCAGCCAGTAACTCCTTTTCGAGCGCGAGGTCATCTTCCCATGTCCGTCCTCTCGGACGGGTTCCCGCGATGGGCCGGATTTCCACCTGACGGTCCTGAAGTTTGACGTGGATCTCGGGCGAAGCGCTGACGACCGCAAACTCCGGGCTCTCCAGCAGCACCATGTAGGGTGATGGGTTGATGTTGCGGAGGGATCGGTACAGATCCAGCGGCGACAACGGATAGTCCATCGAAAAGCGTTGGGAGAGCACAGTCTGAAAAACATCTCCTTCAAGAATGTAATCCTTGACCTTCATGACCGCATTCTCGAAATCGGCGCGTTCAAAGCTGCTTTGCACCGCGGTCGAAGCCTCCGACGAACTGAGTGCACTCAGGGGATAGGAGTAATTGCGTGAGAGTCTGGCCCGGGTGCGTTGGATGGAATCCACTGCCTTTTGGTAGGCGGCTTCGGGATCGGAAGCGGAATCCACACTGGCCGATATCGTGAGCTTTTGCCGTGCGTGGTCAAAGATCACGACGCTTTCGGTGATCACAAAGTAGGCGATGGGCATACCCAGATCATCCTTTTCGGGGCACGGAACCGTCGGCTCAATAAAGTGCACATACTCGTAGCTCACAAACCCTACTGCGCCACCCGTGAAGACCGGCTGATCGGGTTGGTGCGGGAGGGTCTTGTAGGAACCCATGAGCTGCTCCAGATCGTTGAGCGGGTCCGGTCCGGTTGGGCGGGTTTCCACCTCGCCGCTGCGGTGGCGTAGAATCGTACGGTCCTTGTAGATCACGATCTCGAGATCCGGATCACATCCAAGAAAGCTGTAGCGGGCAAGCTTCTCACCGCCTACCACCGATTCCAGCATGAAGGACGGGCCGAATCCGCGGAGTTTGGCATAGGCGGTTACGGGAGTTTCGGTGTCACCGAAATAGTCGCAGGAAACCGTCAAGCGGTTAGCTGAGCGGCTTTGCTCCAGAAAGGTGGAAAGGGAGGGATAATAGGTTTCTGAATTCATTCAACGTGGCGCAATTGGATACTTTCGACTACCTTGGAGCGTGCCAGTACATTGGTGACCACCACCAGGCGGTCGCCGGACTGGACCCAGGACTTGGTTTTGAGCACGAGCAGCGCATTCTGGATGCTCTCCTCGCGATCTTGCGTGTAGGTCATGAAAAAAGGTTCGACGCCCCAGACCAGCGTCATTTGCCGGAAAAGAGCCTCATCATCCGTGAAAGCGTAGATGGGGATGCGCGAAGCTCTCAGCGCTGAGAGCAGGAGCGGGTAGCGCATCCCGCGCGTGAATACGACGAGTCCGGATCCATCGACCTCGAAGGCGAGGTGTGCCGCCGAACGCAGCATTTTTTCCGCCGGAGTTTCAAGTCTGACGGACTCTGACGGACGCGTCAGGATGGTCTGCTCGGTACGCTCGACAATGCGTTTGAGAACCCGGATGCATTCCAACGGAAACTTCCCGACAGAGGTCTCGCCAGAAAGCATGACACAGTCCG
>JAPXRV010000094.1:0-11873 GCA_033813415.1 Opitutales bacterium
GGCCCTGCCGGTTTACCGGTTCTATTCAAGCCCGACCGCATCGCACTTCTTCACCATCAGTGAGGCTGAGAAGCAATGGATCATCGACAACATCGATCCATCCCATCTTCGCTACGAGGGAGTCGCATGGTATGCGTTTCCATGAAGAAGCAAAAGGGAACGGGGCTTAACACCCCCCGCACCGACACAAAAGAACGGTCTAGCTGCTATTGACTGCCGGAGGCCTCCGGCAGTCCCGGATAGCGCGGTTCGAGAGCCCTGAGAATCTCATAAACCCCGTTGGCACGGGAGTTGTCTCCGACTTCGCTGTATGCGTTTCCTAGAGCAAAGAGCAGGTCGGGATCGTCATCGATCCACATCCTCGCGTCCTCCAGCCAGGGAATCGCATCTTTCGCGGAGCCCAAGCCAAGCAGCGCCATGCCATAATTCCGCTTCAGAACCCAATCCTCGGGCCACAGGCTAATCGCCTGCTCGTAGAGGCTTCTGAGAGCCGGGAGCGGATTGGCGCCATCTCCAAACAGCAGCCGGTTGGCGGTGTCGATCCGTTTGGTCCAAAGCTCCACCCGTGCGGCATGATCCCGCTGTCCGGTAAAGGGAGGAGATGCAAAGCGATTGAGCAGCTCATGAATGATCATGGCCTGCTCATAAACCGTGTAGCCCAGCCGCATGCGAAGATCAGCATCACTCAGTGACTGAGGCTGCTTTTCCGAAACCATTCCACTCTGCACCAGGGCACTGCCAACTGCATCGAACAGAGACTCCGCCACCCGGCAGCTTCCCCAAAAGTTCAGGTGCACGTGCTCGTAGAGAAACTCATCCCCGGGGATTCCATGAGAGTTCGTCTCCACCACCATCTTGTCGAGATCGACCAGCGAACAACCCTCCCCGGCACTTTTCGCAGAGTCCCGGATCACCTGATTCAGAGCGGTATCCGTCCGGAACCGCAACAAGTCCAAATCACGGGCCCGGGCCAAGAAACGCTTCGCATCCGACCATCGTTTTTCCGCCAGCATCAGACGTCCGATCCGGAAGGCCAAATCCGCATGGCCGTCGTCAATCTCCCATGCGCCCATGTAGGCCCGCTCCGCCTCCCCATGATCGCCTAGCGCAAACTGACGATCCCCTTCTTCCAAACCGGAATTCCATTGTTCCAGTTCCGAGTCCGTCAGACCCTCACGGTGGCCCGAGAGAAACGGTGCAAAATCCCGTTCATTGGTCAACACAGTGCACAACAACACATCCGCTCCGCCCTTCCGTCCTGAACGGATAATCGAACGCAAATTCGCCGCAAACAATGACCGCACCCTTTCCAAACGTGGATCGTTCTCCGGAATTGTCTGATCCAGAAACATACCCATGCCGCCCCACTCATCGGGAAGATCACCATTCGATCCCGCCTTTTCCGCCAGACGCCTCAACACCTGACCCATCCGGGACTCCCGCAACGCCACCGTGAGGGATATCCCCGATTCCGAGCGGACAAAGGGCAGCAACACTCCACTCGGTCCGAATGGGCCGATGACCTCGTTGTTGCCTTCGTAAACCACAAAAAGATCCGGATCCATTCGCGCACAATCAGCGGCGATCCTCCGCACAACATGGGAATTCACCGCGGTAATCGCCGCGTTCACCACCTCAAATCGAACCTCCGGATAGGCATGTCGCAGCATGACTTCCAAGGTTCGGGAGATCGAAAACGAAGCTTCCGGATCTCCCATAGCCGCCGAACTGCCCAATACAAAAATCCTGTAGCTTCCCTCCTCTTTGCGAACCGGCAACCTCATCGGCTGGGGCCGGCGGATCAATCCATCCGGAAAATAGGTTGCGGTAGTCCAACGGTTTTCGCGGTACCATTTTTTCCCGTCCGCGTCTTTTTCAATGCGGTGGAAACTGAGATTCCTCCCCACTCCAGCCACCCGCAATGCGAGTTCAATCACCCCGCCAGTCAAAACGAGAAGCGATATCCCCAGCGCCACTCCGAAAACCAGCCGCTTCCAAACCGGAGGGCGGGGTGCCACAGCGGCAGCTTTGATCGATTCACCCATACACGCAATAATCAGGACCATCACAAGGACCGCTCAGTCTTCCGGGAGGATTACGGCCTCTCCCTCCGGAGCTGAGGACATGCCATTGCGTCAACTCCATGGACGAGGACGTCCTCCGGTTGGGTTCAAATACACCTGACATATTCGATGATGTCCTTTCCTTTGAAAACGGAGCTCCATCCGGAGTTTTCCTCACCCGAAACGGCCAAACCATTCGTGAGGATCAGGCCGGATTGCGGATTCCAGTCAAAATCGCAAACATTACCACACACTTCAGAAACGGCCCCGCTGGGATCCACCTTGATCAAAGTCCAGTCAGAAGGAGCGATGCCATGCTCCTCTTTCGCGTTTTCGCGCTTCTTCAGATCAATCAAGCGGCCCTTCAGGAATACTTCCTGCCGATCGATCTCCTTCTTGCCACCGACCCCGGTTTTGAGGAGCGATTCCTTGCCAAAAATCTGACTCATCATATTCAAGAAACCGAACAAGGCCTTCACCAGACGCACAGGAACCAAAACAAATTCCTTGATGGTCTCCCCAACGGTCAAAGCACGCCCGCCCCGGTCATACTTCCTCCGGATGCAATAGAGGTTTCCTTCTTTATCTATCCGTGGACAAAGGTAGTCATACTGCTCATCCTCCAGCAAGACGGTCGAACGTCCGCTTTTCATATCCACCCGGATGATGCTGCAAGGACCCAGTCCGATCGCGTTTCCACTTTGGTTGCGCCCTACCCCGGCGCTCTGATACACAAAGCTGTCCTCTTCACCCGGAATCCACGACGGGCTCAAATCCAGCGAATCTCCCTCGGTTACCGTGTGCACATCGAAACGCTCGCAGGCCGTGATCACAATACTGCTGCCATCCGCATCCCGCTTGACCGCGAGGATCTCATTCCGCGTCGGGTGATGCGCCAAATCATCCAGATGATACCGTTCCTTATGAAAGACCCGCCGCTCCTCCCCTGTGTCGAGATTCTGACAAAACAAGCCCCCGACCGCATCCGTTGCCAACGAATAGTAGATCAACTCCGGCCTTGGCGAACCGGTCACCGAAAGCATGCGGACCAACAAAGAATCATCGCCACTTCCGCCACGGGATCCATTTCCCCAGAGATCGTATCCCCGGGTCATCATGCTATCCCCCGAGCCAGCCTTCCACTGCCGCCGTTCCATGGCCTGCTGATGCCGCGCGACCACTTGGGCGGCAAAGGCACTCTCGATTTCGACCGGCTTCGCCCCATTGCGGGACACATACAGCCGCCCTCCGGAAATGTAAGCGTAATTCATGGTTGTAAGGAACCATTGCATCCTGTGCGATCCGCGGGATTCCGTCAACGCCCTTTCCGACGTTGACACCGGATGATAGGTCTCTGGGTCCAAATGCGAGGGACTAATCGTTAAAGCTCACTAAACCAGGCGGATACACGCGAGAACAACCGAGGAATTGACACCTTACAATATCTGCATATACGTAAGGCAATGATTGTAAAAATGACAAGTAAGCGACAGGTTACGTTTCCCCGGGAAGTGACCGACAAGCTGAGCTTAAAGAAAGGAGACGTTCTTCACCTTTCAGCCACACCGGATGGGATATTGATTCGCCCCCATCGCTTCGATCCCGAAAAACTCGCCCCTCTGCGAGACAAGATCAATCGCGACACCCCCGCACCCGACTTTGAGGCAATCCGCCATGCCAGCTCGAGCGACCCCAGTCTACGGCATTGATACTTCGGTTTTTGTCCGTCTGCTCACCGGACATCCGCAGGCGGATTTCGACGCCACTGTCTCCGCTATCCAAAAACTACTCGAATTCAATCCGGGCGCAGAGTTAGTGGTGTCCAATCAAGTTATTGGAGAAGCCTACATCACGCTCCAGTTCCACTACGGGATATCAAAATCAGACGCAAAACAAGGAATTCGGGCTCTTCTATCGGAAGGCGTCATCTCTCCGCTCAACGGATCGTCCATCCTTGAAATACTAAAAAACAATACGGGAGCAGGGCTGGTGGATCGATTGATCGTCCAAGACTATCAGCAAAAAGGGCTCATCACGCTGACCAACGACAAAGCCATGGCGAAGATCCCAGGGGCGAAAGCCTTGTAGCCGCCACTCACACCGGCTTGGGCACCGCCAATTGCAAGCACATTGTTGCATGCTCAGCCATGCGAATTGCATGCAGCGCCAGACTCCGCCAGGGGTTGTCACGATTGACATTCGGACATCATAATCGTCCGTTGCGACTTGATTCAGCTCAAGTCCTCAGCCATTTTGTCGTTCCAAGTCAGTAACCCCCGGGCAAACTCCAGCGATCATACCGCTCCCGCTGACCCGAAAATCAAACACTTCAAATTGAAACACAGCTTATTCTTACGCCTTTGTTCTAATATGAGAAAGCACACCAACAGACCGATTCATCCCCCTTCAGATCATCCATTCGCCGGCGAGACAGGACGCAGGAATTCCCCGAAAATGCGATCCCTTTTCCTTGCAGGCATTCTAACCCTGTCATCCTTACCCGTCATGACACAAGCCCAGGTAACGCTCACTGAAAACGAAACCTTCTCAACCGCAGGTCTCGACTATCTGGTATTCAACAATTGGTACGACGGCACCTTCAGTGACGCGAAAATCGCCGCCATCGAAATCATCCATCACGATGTGCGAGTGGCCACTAACGGAGATGTCCGGCTCAGCCCGACGCCGATGCAGTGGGATCCCACTCCGGCCATCCGGGAAAAGCGGGCTCTGAAGGATCAGGGAGCGATCGAGGTCGACCTTGGGTATCCTCAGCACCAATTCAACTACACGATCCGGACCAGCGTTGACGGCAACGCCTTGCGAATCGCCCTGGTGCTGGATCAACCGCTGCCGGAAGCATTGGTTGGCAAAGCCGGTTTCAACCTTGAATTCCTGCCAGCCCGCTATTTCAGCAAAAGCTTTCTCATGGACGATCAAGGCGGGCACTTCCCCCTCCACCCGAGAGGACCATCCGCCCGCAGCGAGGACGGTTCTGCCATCCCAATGCCGCTAGCATCCGGAAAGCGCATCGTGCTCGCCCCCGAGGATCCGGAACGCCGCATCTCAGTGGATGGACATGGCTCGGAGTTGATGCTACTCGACGGGCGCAATCAGGCACAGAACGGCTGGTTCGTTCTCCGCTCCCTCATTCCCGCGTCCAAAACCGGCACCGTGGTCGAATGGACGGTCGAAGCCAATGTGATGGAAGGCTGGACCCGTCCGACCGTCATTGCCCATTCGCAAGTCGGATACCACCCGAAGGCCGCGAAAACCGCGGTTCTCGAGCGGGACCCGCGTTCACCCGATCCCGAAAAGGCAAGCCTGCTCAAACTTGACACCGATGGCGCATGGAAACCGGTGCTCTCCGGAAAACCCGAATTCTGGGGCAAATGGCTTCGCTATTCGTATTTCACCTTCGAATTTTCGTCCGTCCGCGAAAATGGACTCTACGCTATCGAAGCCGATGGGAAAACGACACATACCTTCCGCATCGACGAGCGCGTGTATGATGAAATCTGGCACCCCACGCTGGATGTGTATTTCCCGGTTCAGATGGACCACATGAGAGTGCGTGAAGGCTATCGGATCTGGCATGGCCTGTCCCATATGGACGATGCCCGTCAGGCCCCGGTTGACCATGAGCACTTCGACCTCTTCCGCATGGGATCAACAACCGACACCCGCTTCAAACCGGGCGAACACATTCCCGGCCTGAACATTGGAGGCTGGTATGACGCGGGAGACTTCGACATCCGCACCCAATCCCAATATGCCACAGTCCAGAATCTGGTGATGATATGGGAAACCTTCCGCCCGATGCGGGACGAGACCACCGTCAGTCAGGAACGCAAACGCGTCTGGCTGCACCAACCGGACGGCGTTCCAGATATGCTGCAGCAAATCGAGCACGGAACCTTGGGCCTGCTCGCCCAACACCGCGCAGTCGGTCATGCGATTCCGGGAATAGTCGAGCCGGACCTGAAGCAATACACCCATCTCGGTGACGGATCGACCAAGACGGATGGCTTGATCTACGATGCCTCGCTCGGACTCGACGAAGAGAAAGACGGCAAGAGCGGGCTACCCGATGACCGTTGGGCATTCACCACAAATACTTCCGCTCTCAACTACGGCTCAGCCGCAGCTCTGGCCGCCGCCAGCCGCAGCCTCAAAGGATACCGGGATGAACTTGCCGAGGAATGCCTCCAAACCGCGCTTAAGGTATGGGAATTCGAAAAGAATCGCGAACCGAACCGTTTCTTCCACGGCAACACGACCGGAGGCTTTGTTGAGGACGAACGCCTCGAGGCCGCACTCGAACTCCTCTTGACCACTGGCGACAGTCAATACGCCGATGCCATCCGCGGGTCCACCGACTCCATGGGAGAACGATTCCCCTTCAACGCGGCGGTTTTGGTAAGGGCCATTCCCCACATGGATGAAGCCTATCGCGAAACAATCAAACAACGCACCATCCGTTTCATGGAGGAAGGGCGCGCCTTCGCCGGGGAAAACCCATTCGGCGTTCCCATCACCCGGGGCGGATGGGCTGGAAACGGGATGATCATGAACTTCGCCGTGTCCAACTACCTGCTCCATCGGGCATTCCCGGACATCGTTGGCCCGGAAGCCACCTTCAAAGGACTCGATTACCTGCTCGGATGCCATCCGGGATCCAATGAATCGTTTGTTTCTGCAGTCGGTGCTCATTCCAGGGACAAAGCCTATGGCAACAACCGTGCGGACTTCTCCTTTATCGCAGGAGGAATTATCCCTGGGGTTCTGGTGCTGAAGCCGGATTTCCCGGAAAGCAAATCGGATTGGCCCTTCTTCTGGGGACAAAACGAGTATGTGATCACCATGGGTGCTCCATACATCTTCCTTGCCCATGCGGTGGCCGACCTCGCCGCCAACCAATAAGCGGATTCCCTCCATGGGGTGAACCGATCGCATTCCGGCGACCGGATCACCCCAGAGCTGGACAACCGCTTCCAATTCACGCAGGCTTGCTTCGCGTATGAAACCACTGGCCATCATCACCGGAGGAGCACAGGGTATCGGAAAGGCTACCGCCCTCCACTTTTTGCGCATGAACTGGAGGGTGGCCATCATTGACCGGGATGCCGAAGCAACGGAGGAATTCGCACATTCCTGCGGGAATGAAGATCTTCTCGGAATCACCGGAGACACCGGGGGCGAGGACGCTGTGCTCAATGCCTTCGAACAGATCCGGAAATGGCAATCCGCTGCGGATCAGCCTCCAGGAGCCGATCTACTGGTGAACAACGCAGGCATCGCCAATCCCCATTCCGGCCCCATCGAGAACCTGTCACTCGAATCCTGGAACCGTTGGATCGACAGCCACCTTACCAGTGCTTTCCTCTGCACCCGATCCGCCGTTCCGATGCTGCGGGAACGCAATGGCAGCATCGTCAACATCGCATCCACCCGTGCCATCCAGTCGGAGCCCCACAGCGAAGCCTATGCCGCCGCCAAAGGCGCACTCGTCTCCCTGACCCATGCACTCGCCATCAGTTTGGGACCCGACATCCGGGTCAACGCCATTTGCCCCGGGTGGATCGAAACCGGAAACCTCCAGAAGGCTTCCGCCTGCCGTCCCATCCAGCACAGCGATGCCGACCGCGAACAGCATCCGGTCGGGCGCGTCGGCGAAGCCGAAGACATCACCGGATTGATCGCCTTTCTAGCCGGCCCCGAATCGGGCTTCATCACCGGGCAGTCCTTCGTGGTGGACGGAGGCATGACCCGCAAAATGATCTACGTCCCTTAGGAACAGGGCAATCTGCGCATCCAGAATCCGTGCTTTATTGCCCGACTACGGCGGACACGTTGTTACAAAAAGCAATCATCTTCTGGTTCAGCATCCTGGTTGAACACGACCCTGCGGGGTTGGATGCCCTCCCATTTCAATCTCCTTGGAGCGATCTTTATCACCCACGGGGAACAAAAGCTATGAAAGGTCACCACGACTACCATTTGTCTGTCACCATCTTTTCGTTGCATTCCGCTGCAAAAACCCCGACAACATACCCGTGATCTCCGATACGCTGAAAAAAGCCCTGCATTATCAGGACTGGGATACCCAGGTGATCCACCTTTCCCAGCAACTCGACTCCGTTCCAGGTGAGATTGCCCGGATTCGTGAATCCATTGCCGCGGAAGAAGCTGAGATCAAAAGGCAACAACAGGAAATCGCCGCATGCGAGCTAAGGCGCTCGCAGGCCGAACTTGAAATTGAGGCACTGGAGACCCAGATCACCCGTTTCAAGACTCAGCAGATCACCGTAAAAAAGACCGAGGAATACGAGGCTTTCAACGAACAGATCCGTAATGCCGAAGCCAAAGTATCCGAGTGTGAGGATACCGTCCTTGGAATTCTCGATGAAATTGATTCCAAAAGCGGAAAACTCGATGCGGATCGCAAGACCTGCTCAGAGCGTGTGGCCTATCTCAACGGCGTAATCGGGGATTGGGAAAAGAAAGCTCTTTCGATTGCATCAGAACTCAAGACGGCTTCAGCCGCATTGGAAACAGCAAAAATCGATGTCGATCCTGCCCTCATGACCAGCTACACGCGACTCAAGAGCCAGGGAAAGCGTCCACCCTGTATTGTGCCAGTGCGGGATCAGTGCTGCGGAGGATGCCACATGCGGGTTTCCAACGATACGCTTAAAAAGGCACGCATGGGTGAACTGGCCACATGCGACCAATGCTCGAGAATCCTTTACGTCGAAGACTGAGAAGCCCCACCGCGAGGGTATCGGCTAATCCGGGCCAATCGCCGAAAAGGATGATAGAATTGATGTAGATCAAGGGAAATTAATCAAAGCCGGAGTAGATTGATTCAACCGGACCCTATCAAACGGTATCCGGACAACAACTCTACAGTATTCCTTGTCATGCCGCATTCATCCTTTGACTCACACAGGATTATCAGCCAACCCGTAAACCGCCTGCTGGTAGCATTTCTGATCAGCTCGTCAGCCGGATTCGCCACCGATCCGGAACTCTATGAGCTGCAACCGGTCACGGTGATTGGGCACGCACACGATCAGGCATTCCGCACCACCATCCATCCGCGATACCCGGCCCAGCCCCTCCCGGCGCAAGATGGGGCCGATATCTTGCGGACGATTCCAGGCTTTTCAATGATCCGCAAAGGCGGAACCGATGGGGACCCGGTCTTGCGAGGAATGGCGGGATCCCGTATCGGCATCCTCCTCGACGGTGAAATGATCCTCGGTGGATGCGGAAACCGGATGGATCCTCCCACAGCCTATGTAATCCCGTCCGATTTTGACGCGGTAACGGTCATCAAAGGCCCACAATCTGTCATGCACGGACCCGGTTCAACCGCAGGGGTGGTCCTTTTCGAACAAAACCACAGCCGCTTTGCCCAGAGTCGATGGAACTCAGCCGCCATTCTCACACTTGGGAGCTTTGGACGCAACGACCAACACCTGATCAGCCGGGCAGGCAATCCAACCGGATATCTTAATTTTGCTGTCAACCGGACCTCAGCCGACGATTACTCCGATGGAAATGGTGGGGAGGTCCATTCACAATACGAACGCTGGAACTCGAGGGTGGGCGTTGGATGGACCCCCCTTCCCAATCTGCTGGCCGAACTAAGCGCCATTCTCAGCGATGGAGAAGCCGCCTATGCCGATCGCGTCATGGATGGCACCAAATTTGCCCGCAGCAACGTCGGTCTGCGCATCAAACAAGACCAGAGAAATGGGTTTCTGGAGTCATTTGAGTTTCACGCGTTCACCAATTACGTGGATCACGTGATGGACAACTTCTCGCTGCGCAAATTCGCCCCGACACCCATGATGCCCGGGAGAGCTGTGTCCAACCCCGATCGCCACACATGGGGCGGCAGGTTTACCGTCGATATGCGCACCTCTCCAGACTCACTTATTCATGTGGGCACCGACTTCTACCGAAACGACCACAGCATCAGGAAAACGTCGGATGAAACCGTGGCTCCTTACCGCTCCATGCCACGGACAAAAGATGCCCGCTTCACCAGCAACGGTTTCTTTGTAGAGCACGAATGGCAGTGGAGTGACGCATCCCGTCTGATCTCCGGCTTCCGTCTGGATGTGTGGCAGGCGGAAGACCACCGGGAAAAGGTCAGCGCAGGCATGATGCAGGTTCCCAACCCGACCGCCCGCTTTTCGCGCGACGAGACGCTTCCATCCGGATTCGTCCGCATCGAGTCCAACGTCGGCGCCCAGTCCAAATTGAACATCGGCATCGGGCATAGCCAACGCTTCCCGGACTACTGGGAACTGTTCAACAAGGAATCCGCTGCCTCTCCATCCGCTTTTGAAACCCGCGTCGAAAAGACCACCCAATTGGATGCCGGATGGATCCACCAGGGCGACCGCCATTCCCTCGCCGTCTCCCTTTTTGCGGGAACCATTGATGACTTCATCCTGATACAAAACGCCTATTCCAAGCCCATGCCAAATGGTAGTGCGCTTCGATCCACAACGATCACCCGCTCCGTCGATGCGTCCACCTACGGCGCCGAGGCCACTCTGAGATGGACCTTCTCCCGGAAATGGAAGGGAGAAGCTTCCCTCGCATGGGTAAGAGGAGAAAACACCACCGATGATCTCCCCCTCGCCCAACTCCCTCCCCTCGAATCCACTCTCGCCCTCACCTACAACCACAGTACATGGTCGACCGGACTCGTCGGGCGCTTTGTCCACGAACAAAGCCGCTTCGCCAAAAACCAAGGCAATATCGTCGGACAAGACCTCGGAAGCACCCCCGGGTTTGAGACGTTCTCCTTCCATTTTTCGTGGAAACCCGCCCCCTGGACTCAGATCTCACTGGGGATCGACAACCTCCTCGACAAAGCCTATGCGGAGCATCTCAGCCGCGGAGGGGCCAGCATCGCCGGCTTTCCTCCGCCCTCTTTAAAAATCAACGAACCGGGACGCTCCGGCTGGATCAAGTGCGAGTTCCTCTTCTGAACCACCTGAAGCGTATCCCATAGTAGCGGGAGCACCCCTGCTCGCGCCATTCTTCGATCGATTCCATCAAATGGCGGGCATTTGCTCCCCCTTCCATTTTCCACATCCAGTGAGCTCTCTTCAGGAGAGGGTGGCTTCAGCCCTCCTCTATTGCCCTGCCCCCCCAGTCGTTCAACCGCTTGCGGATGAGCGGGGACGCTCATCCCTAGCCACAACAGCCAATCTCACGTCAGCGGAATATTCCATGCCTGAAATCCCCGCAGCCGGTAGGGCGAGATGTCCTCAATGAGCCGCTTTTCTCACTCGCAGAGGGAAAGCTATCCACTCAGGTCAATGAATGGGTGAACACGCCATCTTGCTCGTCGAGGCGAATGGTCTGCCCATCCTTGAGCTCGCCCGCGATGAGAAGCCGGGCGACCGCGGTCTCGACGTGCTTCTGTAGAAATCGGCGAAGCGGCCGGGCACCATAGACAGGATCATATCCGCGCTCGCTCACCCACTGCTTGGCCTTGTCGGTGAGTTCCAGACGGATCCGGCGATCCACAAGGCGGCGGTTGATGTCTTCGAGCAGCAGCTCGGTGATCTTGCCGATTTCCTCGATTGTGAGCGGCTTGAAGAGCACGACATCATCAATCCGGTTGAGGAACTCGGGCCGGAATCCGTGGCGCAGTTCGGTCATCACCGACTCCCTGACGCTCTCGGGAATTTCGCCACCCGATACGCCTTCCTGGAGGAAGCGACTGCCGATGTTCGAGGTCATGATGATGATCGTGTTCTTGAAATCGACCGTTCGCCC
>JAPXRV010000095.1:0-8872 GCA_033813415.1 Opitutales bacterium
CTGATCTGAACCGCCGATGCTGATCCCAACCACACGATCATTCGGACTCGACTTTCCCTAAACCGGATCCCTGTCTCCGCTGCTTGTCACGCTGTGGGCAACTGCCCGCTGCCGACGGATCGGAGGTGGGGGATCCAGCAACACCAAAACCACATGAAACAAAGAAACAAAGAACTGCAGGCTGCCCTTATGGGGGCGCTCATGCTCTCCTGTGCGGTACCCCTTGCCGCGCAGACGAACCCCGACGCGGGTTCAATGCCGGACGAGGATGTTTACATTCTCAGTCCGTTCGAAGTGATGGCTGCCCAAGACACCGGATATGTAGCCACATCGACCCTCGCTGGTACCCGTGTGCGTACCGAATTGCGTGATGTCGCTTCCGCGATCAGCACGGTTACTTCCGCTTTTCTGGAAGATACCGGATCCCGTAATGCACAGGACCTTCTGGTCTATACCACCAACACGGAAGTGGGAGGTATCACTGGAAACTATTCAGGTGCAGGCGGTTCGGTGAACTACAACGAAACCACCCTATTGCTCCGTCCGAATGCAAACACCCGTGTGCGTGGTTTGGATGCGGCAGACAATACGAGGAACTTTTTCCTTACCGAAATCCCTTGGGATGGATACAACGTGGACCGGGTTGACATGCAGCGCGGACCTAACTCGATTCTTTTCGGGGTCGGTAGTCCGGCCGGTATTATCAACACCAGTCTGATTGGCGCCGAGTTTGATAACAACGGTGAATTTGAAAACCGTGTGGGAAGTTTTGGATCATTACGCAACTCGATCAATTACAACCACGTTTTGATCGAAGACCAGTTGGCGGTAAAGGTGGCCGGACTGTGGGACAAGACACAATATCGTCAGGATCCGGCTTTCAACGAAGATCAGCGTATCTACGCCGCGGTCCGTTGGGATCCGAAGCTTTGGGGTAAGGAAACCTATACCTCCATCAAGGCGAGCTACGAACGTGGCGAAGTCGATGCGAATCGTCCGCGTTCGCTTCCTCCAATTGATGCGATCACGCCATGGTTCCTGACTGGCGATACCAATGGGGTTCCCAATCTGAATAAGCTGGTCTTGAATCCGGTCACCACATGGACCCAGTACGGAGATTATTACAATGGGGTCCAGGGAATGTATCCGTGGTTCAAGGAAGCATTTATGGGGCGTCTCATGAGCTCGAACATTGCAAACTACTACAACTCCGGAAGCGGAACTCCTATCAACACGATGATGCCGAATCTCGGGACAGGCCGGGGTGTGGACGCAAACGGAGCAATTGACGGCACGATCGGGGGGCACCCGTTCTCACGTCCTTGGGGTATTTCAACCTGGAACCAGTTTGCACGGGGAGCGTTCCGCGGAGGGAAGTATTACTCCGACAAATCCCTGACAGATGAAACCATCTTCAACTTCTACGACAAGTTGATTGACGGTGATAACAAACGCGAATGGCAGGAATGGGATGCTATTAACATCTCAGCCCAGCAGACCTATCTTAATGGAAAGCTCGGTTGGGAGTTTGTGTATGATGGTCAGGATTATGAAGATGGACAGGTAGCCTTCTTGAATGGTGGGCAATACAACCTCTCGGTTGACATCAACACGCATTTGATCGACGGAAGCCCGAACCCCAATGTGGGTCGTCCATATGTTGGAAACAGCGGACAGTATGGCAACGTGGAAAACTTTGTTGCCCGCGATAACCTGAGGTTCACCGCTTATGGCGACCTTCATGCCAAAGATCTGCTTGGCGATACCCGCCTCGCCCGCATCCTCGGCCATCATGTGTTTACGGGTCTGCTCTCCAAAGACGTGAAGACCGAAGACAATCGGAACTTTGCCCGCTGGGCGTCGGAACCCGGATATCCTGCGTTTGTCGGGAACACGACCGACATAACGAACGGCGCCCGCCAGATCGACTGGATTGCTTATCTTGGAGACAGTCTTCTCGGGGCATCCTCTCCTTCCGGGGCGAAGCTGAGTGCGGTAAGGGGCAAGATTGATCCGCATGGTCCCACGAATGTGCTCTTCTACGACTCTCGTTGGACGGCGACTGGAGTGGACGTAGGCGCTGAATACGTCTACACCACGCTGGATGAGTTTGGGAATCCAGAGGAGACCGTAGGCACTCAGGCCGATAATCCAGCGAATTACGCGGGTTGGACGACTGGCACATACAATGTTCTGAGCTATGACAAGGGTGATGCTTACCACCTTTACACCCAAGGCGGTAAGTCCAGAAATGAGATCGAATCGCAGGGCATCACTTGGCAGGGCTATCTATTTGATGGCAATGTCGTCCCAGTGTTCGGATGGAGGAAAGATACGGTCAGCAACGCGAGCACCACTGCTCCCAAGGGTGATCATGATGTGTCGCTGATGAACTATGAAGTTGATACCTCCAAGGGTAACACCAAAAAGGCCATTGGTGAGAGCAAGAGCTGGGGTATCGTACTCCACACTCCCGGTCAATGGAGTGCCAGAATGCCCGGAAACACCGGCTTGAGTCTGTTCTACAATTCTTCTGAGAACTTTAAGGCAGATGCTCCACGCGGTGACGTATTCGGGAATCAGATTGAAAACCCGTATGCGGAAACCAATGACTACGGGTTTGCGCTCACAACTCTCGATGACCGCCTGACCCTTCGGGTGACCTGGTATAAGACAGAGATGAAGAACGCGACTTTGGCTGTTGCTGATGCCGGATTCGGCTCCAATCTGTATTATTCCTGGGCGCTTCCGTATTGGGGTGCAACACACGCTCTGGCCGCTTTGGATGGTATCGCCAACGTGCGTCAGGGAGATTGGGGTTGGCCGTGGAACGGCATCGCAGTGGATGCTGAAGGAAATCCTGACAATGCCCGTATCGAGACAATCGTCCGCGACTTCTTCACGAATTTCCCACTGGATCAGAATTTCGTGAACCAGTATGGGTTGGACATGAATGTTGACGCGATGCGTGCTGCCGGATCCGGTTCGTTTGACCAGATGTGGGCAAGTGTCCCGGGTTATGGCGTCAATGGGCAAGGTGCATCCGCACTTGGTCTCCAGCCAGCGTATGGTGGCGCTTTGGGTGGCTTTGGGTCCGGACCGGTTGCATCGGTGGACACGGTATCCGAAGGTGTGGAGTTTGAGTTGAATGCAAACATCACTCCGAATTGGAACTTGACCCTGAATGCTTCCAAGACTGAGGCTTCCATTCAGTCCGTCAGCCCGTCGATTCAGGAATGGATCGACACCTACACGACCTTCATGAATGGCGATGCCGGCTTGCTCAAACTCTGGGGTGGAGACACTTTCCGGAAAGCCTGGCAGGATAACATCCTTGCACCCTATTCCGTGCTGAAGGGGCAGATTGGCCAGCAAGCACCGGAAGTAGCTCCCTGGCGGTTTAACCTCGTGACGAATTACAGCTTCACGGATGGCAAGTTCGCTGGATTCAACGTTGGGATGGCCTATCGTTGGGAAGATAAACGGATTGCCGGCTATCAGTATGACGCTGAGAGGGATACTCTCGACATCAATAAGCCTTGGTATGGAGACACTGAGTCCCATGTGGATATGTGGGTCGGTTATGGCCGCCAGATCGCTTCCAATATTGATTGGCGCATCCAGTTGAACCTCCGTAACGTCGGTGAAGACGTCGGTCTTGCAACCGTTTCGCGCAATCCTGACGGTGAAGTTGCGTTGTCCCGTATTCAGGAAGGGATGACCTGGTCTTTGACCAACACCTTCTCGTTCTGATCTCGTTTGTTCCATCGGATGGATCATCGAAACCGGGGTTCCGTTTGATACCTTTCGGGTTCGACCATCCGGTGGATAACATTTAAGAGAAGGCTCTTCCACTTGCGGAAGGGCCTTTTTCGTCAATACTCAGAATTGTCACATGATGGATACTCCACGATCTCAAACATCCTTTCGGAGCATTTCCGAACTGGGAATATCGCAAATTGCCACCACTTGCATCCTGCTATTGATGCTGTTTTCTGCGCCGTTGCTACATGCAAGTAGAGATCGCATCGGGATTGACGATGGTTGGCGTTTTTCCTTGGGTCACGCGACTGATCGGGATTTGGACCATGGGCATGCCAAGGGATATTTTTCATACCTTGCAAAGACCGGTTTTGGAGATGGTCCCGCAAGTCCGGCGTTTGACGACCGTATGTGGCGCAGGGTCTCAATCCCGCATGACTGGGCAGTGGAGATGCCTTTTGATCAAGCGGCGAGCCACAGCCATGGATACAGGGCGGTTGGTCCGGGTTTTCCGGAAAACAGCGTGGGTTGGTATAGGAGATCATTTGAAGTCTCAGAAACGGACTTGGGGCGTCGCATATGGCTCGAATTTGACGGGATCTACCGGGATGCGGATGTTTTTGTGAATGGGTTTTTTGTAGGTAACGAGCCGAGCGGATACCTTCGACAGTCCTATGATGTTACCGACTACCTGAACTATGGAGGAATCAATGTCGTGGCGGTTCGGGTGGATGCATCCATGGAGGAAGGGTGGTACTACGAAGGCGCTGGAATCTACCGTCATGCCTGGCTGGTTAAGCATGACCCTGTTTATTTGGAGCGGGATGGAGTATGGGTTCGTAGTGAGGTTATGGAAGGTCGAAGTCGTCTGGTGATCACGACTGAGGTCACGAACTCCACGGGATCGGACGTGGAGGTGACGATTGGGCATGTGTTGCAGGGGGAGTCCGGGGAGGCGGTTGTGTCGGTTGACCGTGAATCGCTTACTATCAAAGCGGGCAAAACGCAGATGGATGAGATTGAAATGGAAGTGGCAAATCCCCGGCTATGGGATATTGAAGACCCTTATCTCTACCAGCTTGATACGCGGGTGCGGAGCCTCGACGGGGCTCACGTGGACTCGCAGCTTATTCGCGTTGGCATTCGTTCGATAGCATTTGACCCGGATCGTGGGTTTTTCCTGAACGGTGGGGCGGTTAAACTCAAAGGAACGAACAATCATCAGGATCATGCGGGTGTGGGAGTGGCTTTTCCTGACGCCTTGCAGGATTGGAGGATTAAGCAATTGAAGCGGATGGGAAGTAACGCCTACAGGACTGCACATCATCCTCCGACTCCCGAATTACTGGATGCATGTGACCGTTTGGGAATGCTCGTAATTGATGAGACACGTCTCATGGGTAGCAATCCCTTTCATCTTAACCAACTGGAGCGTCTGATCCGAAGGGATCGAAATCATCCAAGTGTGATTCTGTGGAGTTTGGGCAACGAAGAGTGGGCGATTGAAGGGAACGTGAAGGGTGAGCGTATCACCCGTACGATGCAGGATTTCGCAAGCAAGCTTGATCCAACCCGCATGCTGACGGTGGCGATCAGCGGAGGATGGGGTGGCATCTCAAAGGTTGCTCAGGTGATGGGTGTGAATTACATCCAGCACGGGGATACAGACCGGCAGCATGCCGACTATCCATGGCAGATCATCGTTGGAACAGAGGAAACCACCACGCAGCAGACCCGGGGCATATACAAGGAGGACAAGGAGCGGTGTCATCTCCCGCCACTCGAGCATGGATCGTCCGGAGGAAATGCCGAGAGTGGATGGCAGCACTATGTTTCCCGGGATTATGCTGCCGGAGTATTCTATTGGACTGGCTTCGACTATCGTGGAGAGCCGACTCCGTATGGCTTTCCGGCGATCAGTTCACAGTTCGGGATATTGGATACCTGCGGCTTTCCGAAGGATGGATACCACTACCTGAAATCCTGGTGGACGCAAGAGCCGGTCCTTCACGTGTTTCCGCATTGGAATTGGGCGGGGCGTGAGGGGGAACCCATCGAGGTGCGGGTGCATAGTAATTGCAGTGAGGTGGAGCTTTTCCTCAACGGGAAATCGTTGGGAGTGCAGCATATGCCGGAAAACGGGCATCTATCGTGGATGGTTCCGTATGAGGCGGGGATTTTGGTTGCAAAGGGAGTCACCACATCCGGGGAACAGCTTGTTGCGAAAGTGGAAACAACCGGAACTCCCCATTCCGTAGTCCTCTTGCCGGAGACGTTTCAAAATGGCGGGGGAGGGTCGGGTTTGAGTGTGGTAACGGTTGCGATACGCGACGAAGAAGGACGTTTGGTTCCGACTGCCGAGTGTGCGATCCGCTTTCGATTGGAAGGCCCCGGACGGATCATTGGGGTCGGGAATGGCAATCCGTCTTCGCATGAACCGGATCAGTATGTTGAGAGCGTGTGGAGTCAGACAATCGGTGAGTGGAAGGCTCCGGATCCCTCCGATTCGAAGACAAAGGTCATTTTTGAGGGAACCTTTGATCGCCCCGACGTTGGAGTCGATACAGGTGTTGTTCTGCTCATCAATGAGTTGGGGCGCAGCCAAGAGGTGTTTATTAATGGCGACAAGGTGGACCTGAAGGATGGACGGGCAGAGATTGAGCTGGATGTTTCCAGTCTCAGGCCGACTGGAAATCATGTGCGCATGGAAGCCCTTCCTTTTGCTGAATGGAGAGCTCGCGAGGGCTTGTTTCAATTTCATCCGGCGATTCTTCGTTTCGAACGGAAAGCCCCCGAATGGATGCGAAGCACCTTCAACGGATTAGCGCAGGTGTTGGTCTTGGGAGAATCCTCTGTTGGAGAGCTTAAACTTGTAGCGGAGAGCGACAATTTGATCCCGGGATCGGTGATTCTCATGTCGGTGGACCAACCATAGTCATGCGACTTCGGTCTGCCTTTTCCCAATTTCCAAAGCGATCCGATCTCATCGGATGGAGGAACATGATGATTTTGTTGGCCTGTGAAAGATTACCGGTTGACAGAAGCGGAGTCTCTCCCTATTCAAATCTGCTTTATCTGCTGAGCGGGTGTAGTTTAGTGGTAAAACCTCAGCCTTCCAAGCTGATGATGTCGGTTCGATTCCGTCCACCCGCACCACTTTCTTAAGTTGTTGAAAGTGGCTTACTTAATAAAAACGGACCTCCGGAAAACTGCCGAAAGTAATGCTATTCTAATACTGTTGCGTCCCTTCAGGCGGACCCCAGGGATGAATCACGTTATTCGGTGAGGGGATATGGATACCAGTGAATGGCAATTAGTGCCCCATTATCACCGAATTGCAGAGTAGCCGGTTCGGGAATACCGGCTTCGGAAGAATGATCAGGATGAAGGTTAAGCGGCCGAAGCTATTCGCTCGATTGGTTTGACTTGGGCGCAGAATGTAAGAATTGTGAAAAATATGGGTCAACACCCTGTGATTTTACTGAAGTAATCACCCTTTTTGGCCGATGACATTGTTCGCGAGGAATTGTTTGTCAATGAGGTCCAATACAATGAGTAAGAAACTGTTTCATCCCGCAGCGGATCTGGCGAAGGTCTGTATCACGTTGATTCTGTGTCTGGGTTTTGCCCCGTTGATGTGTGTATCCGCTGAAGTGGATGATGAGTCGAATCCGCGATTGCTCAAGTCGCAGCTCCAGTCTTTGCAGGGGGCGGATCGGATTCCGGTGCTCGTATCACTGTCTCAGGAAGGCGTGGCCCTGTCTGCGGAAGAACGTTTGGAATTCGCGAAGGAGGGTTTGCAGTTGACCCGGGAAGATTCAGCGAAGGAGGCGAGGATCGGATTTCTACTGAATGGCGCGTCGGCGGCCCTGGAGGCCCGGCAGCGTGAACTTGGATTGCTTTATGCCAGTCAGGCATTGGATGTGTCGACACAACTGGACAATGCCGCAGGAAAGGCGAAGTCTCTCTATCTGGTGGGGAGATCTCACGTGGATGGTGGGGGTCACTTGGAGGGCATTCGTAACCTCATGGCGGCGCGTAATACTTATCAGGAATCGGGTAATCGTGAAGATGCGTTGCCTGTAATGCACGAACTGGCATCTGCTTACCTGTTGGCGGATTCACCTGATCGGGCTTTCCTCATTGCCCAAGAGGCGGTGGATTTGGCCCGGGGCACAGGGGATCCCGCGAAGATGGGCAAGAGTCTTCAGGTGATGGGGCAGATCAACCTGACGCATGCGCGTTCGATGCATGAGCGCATGAACGCCACAGCCGTTGGTGCATCGGAGCCTGAAGATTCGAAGGGTTTGAGTGGAGAAGCTCCGAAGTATGTCCGGACTGCTATAGATGCCTTCACCGAAGCGATCGCCTCATATGGGCAGGCAAATGCCTCTCGTGGAATATCTGAGTGCGAGATCATGAGGGGTGAAGCGCATTTCTTTCTTCAGGATCTGACTTCACCATCGATCGCGCGGAAAGTCAGCAAACGCGGAAGCTTCAGTAGCTTGTCGGATGATCAGGAGCGGTATGTGCGCACTCTCGTTGGAGATGCGATGAAAGAGGCGGGAGAAGGCAGGTTCGACCCGGCACTTGAAAAACTCGATGCAGGTGTTGCCCACCTGAACGACCTCGGTTTGACGGCGGCGATTCCATATGTTCTTTACCACAAGGCGGATGTGGCAGTTAGAAAGGGTGCTGTCGATGTTGCTTCCTCAGCCGTCCAGTCCGGCCTTGCGATTGCGGAGGAATCTGGAAATGCTTCCCAACTGCGGGATCTATATGGATTGAGTGCGAGTATTCACAAGAAAGCGGGGCGTTTGGCTGAAGCGCTTTCCGCCCTCGAGAAGCATACTGCCTATGCGACCCAGGTGAACAATGAAGATCGAGATGCCCGCATAAATGAGGTGATGGCCAGAATGTGGGATCAGGAGTTGCGGTCACGCTCCGTCCTGGACGAGAACCGTTCGGAAAAAGAGGCACTCGCGGCCGGGTATGATGCTGAGAAAAAAATGGCACTGATGGTCGCCGGTGGTGTTGCAGGTGCTGTGTTGTTGATCCTCGTGTTGATGATGGTGAAACTCGGGGGTCGAAAGAAAGCCCTGCTGAAAGC
>JAPXRV010000095.1:8882-11756 GCA_033813415.1 Opitutales bacterium
AATGCGGTTTTCAAGAACCTCGGACAGGAACTGCGGACGCGCATTACGGGTATCACGGGAACTGTTCCCTTGCTGCACGACAGTCAGTTGAGTCCCTTCCAGGAATCCTGCATGAATATAATAGAGATGAGCACCCGCGCTGTGTCTCACCTCATCGATGATATTTCGGATCTGTCCAGACTCGAGTCCGGCGATTTCCAGCTCCGGGAGGAAGAACTCAATCTGGTCTCGTGCGCAGAGAGAGCGTGCCAGTTTTTCGAATTGGATTCATCCAGACCTCAGGTTGAAATCATTTGCGAGGTTCCCACCCATCCGATGCCAAAGGTGAAGGGTGATCCGGATAGGATTCAACAGGTGTTGGTGAACTTGATCGGGCGGGCCTGCCTGCATGTGGATCAAGGATCCATTCACCTCAAGCTGGAAATCGAGACGGTTCCGGAAACCCGGTCGGTTATTGCAAGGTATGCGATTCATGATACGGGATCGGCCATGAGTGCCGAGGAGGCAAAGGCATTGTTTGAAAAAGTGACATTGGTGGAATCCACACCATCTCCAATCCGTGCCGAGAGCATGCTCGGGATTCCGATTACCCGCATTTTGGTGGAAGCCATGAAGGGCAGTATCGTTGTGAACGCGGAACCGGGAGATGGCACAACTGTGACGGTTGCTTTCACGTTCCCGATTGAAGGGGCATCAGGATCGTCCAACGAGTCCACCTTCGACCGGAATGCGGTTTTTGCCAGGAAGCGGGCTTTGGTGGTGGACGACAATCCGGTATCCATGCGGTCGGTCGAAAAGCATTTGTCCGCGTGGGACATGGAAATCACTCAGGCTGGATCGGCGATTGAAGCCTTCAAGATTATTGAGAACAGCAACCCGTTTGATGTGATGGTTGTGGATTCGAGAATGCCGATGATGGATGGTTTTGAACTTGTTCAACGTATCAAGTCCCAGCCGCGGCTACAGGATTTGCCGGTAGTTCTCTTGGCCGCAATGTCGGAGGCTGATAAGTTCCGCGAAGTCGAGAATTTGGCTCAGATCTACCTGACAACGCGTCCGGTTCAGGTCTCTGAATTGCGTGAGACTGTTCAGCAGGCCTTGGAAAGAAGGAAAATTGTTCCGGTTGCGGTTCCCCAGAAACGTTTGGCGATTCCGGAACCTCCGCGCCCGCCTCCTCCGCGTCCAAGTCAGGCGGCGATCGCCACCCGTGGATTTGAACGTGTGGCGGTATCTGCGAATGCTGCCATTCGCAAGGATTTGAGGATTCTTCTCGCGGAAGACAATCCCGTGAATCAGAAGGTCACTTCTCTCCTGCTCAAGAAACTGGGATTTGTGATAGATGTCGTGAACAACGGGAAGCAGGCGGTTGAGGCGATTGAACAGGGATCCTATGACATTGTGCTGATGGATAAGCAGATGCCGGAAATGGACGGGATCGAGGCTACCATGCGCATCCGTTCGATGACACATGTGCGGCAACCGGTCGTGATTGCACTGACAGCATCCGCCTCCCTTGAGGATGAAGTCGCATGCAAGCAGGCCAACATGGATCATTTCCTGACCAAACCCGTCCAGTTTGAGAAGGTGAAGGAGGCCTTGGCCTTTGCCACGGATCTGATGACGAGGCGATCCCGGGCCTCGCTTCCCGGAGGAAACTGAAGCATGGTGTGACCGGTAATTGATGCTCCCATTTTATCATCAACGCGATAAAATGGGATGGCGTTAAAGCGCTGAATTGACCTAAATGGTGTGCTTATGGCAATTCATGCGACTGCAATCGTGGATCCAGGGGTTGAACTTGGGAACAATGTTGAGATTGGACCTTTCTGCATTGTCAGATCCGGGGCCGTAATTGGGGACGGGAGCATACTCGAGTCTCATGTGGTTGTCCATAAGGGCGTCAGAATGGGTGCCGGTTGTCGGATTCATCCTTTTTGCGTGGTTGGAGATTTGCCTCAATACATTGGCTTTGATGCAAGCATTCCAAGTGGGGTGACAATCGGAGATGGCTCCACCCTAAGGGAGGGAGTAACGATCCACCGCTCCATCTACGCCAATCAATCGACGGTCATAGGGGCGAAAAACTACCTTATGGCCAACTCCCATGTTGCACACGACTGCATTCTCGAGGAGGGAGTTGTGTTGACAAATGGGGTGCTTCTTGCGGGGCATGTGCACGTGGCGACCCGCGCATACATAGGGGGTGCGGCTGCGTTGCATCAGTTTGTGCGGGTGGGAGAGGGAGCCGTTGTCGGCGGTATGAGCACGATTACCCAGGATGTGGCTCCTTTTGTTATGGTAACCGGCCGCGATGAAGTCAACGGGTTGAATCTGGTTGGATTGAAGCGCCGCGGGTTGACCCGTGAAGTTATCAAGGATTTAAAGGCATGTTTCCATGCTCTGTTCGATGTTCCGGGGAACATTCGCCAGCAGGCGGCGTCGCTGAGAGAAGCGGGTTTGATCGGGCAATCTCCGGAAGGCCGGATCTTTCTGTCATTCTTTGAGGGAGGAAAACGCGGGTTTGCCGGTTTGAAACGGAGAAACCGTGGATCGGGAGCGTCTTCGGACAGTGATTCGGAAGGATGAGCATATCCGGACAGGGCAAGCTCGCGATTACATGCGGTGATCCTGCGGGCGTCGGGCCTGAGGTGATCCGGGATGCGCTCCGTCTGCATCCGGAGTGGGTTCCGGATGTGTGTGTGTTTGGGTGGGAGACGTGGACATCCGGTCTCTGTCGTGAGCTGGGAGTGGAAACCCGCTCAATTCCCGATCCCGAAGGAGGGGTCCATCCGGGGGTGCCGACTGTCGCCGGATCCGGGGTGGCCTTGTGGGCGATGGATGCCGCGGCCCGGGCTTGTGTGGCGGGAGAGTGTT
>JAPXRV010000096.1:0-11650 GCA_033813415.1 Opitutales bacterium
GAGCAGTTCGGGTTGGCAATGATCCCCTTATGCTGCCGGATCGCGTGCGGATTGATTTCCGGGATCACAAGCGGAACATCGGGATCCATCCGGAACGCCGAACTATTGTCCACCACGACAGCCCCGCCTTTTACAGCGACCGGTGCAAGTGCCTTGGAGATGCTGGCTCCTGCGCTGAAGAAAACGATGTCAATTCCCTTGAAATCCTGACCATCACTGTTTTCCACCGTCCATGATTTGCCCTCCCAGGTGATCGTTTTGCCCGCGGAACGGGAAGATGCAAACAAACGGAGTTCCTTGAGCGGGAACTGGCGTTTGTAAAGGAGCTCAATGAGTTCTTGACCGACTGCTCCGGTCGCACCCACAATGCCAACACTATACTGTTTGGAGTTCATCATATGGACGATATTGTCCGGAGAATCATTGATAAGAGTGAGAGGCTGTCAATCCCCTGCTCCCGAATTTGCATCGGGGTGTCGATTGAGCAGCAGAAACTATGGGTATTTGAGAACGGGAAACCGCTCGCATCCTATCCTGTGTCCACTTCGGTAAAGCCGCCTTCGTGTGTGTTGGATTCGGGAGGCACTCCGACTGGGCTGCATCGTGTCGAACAGCGGATCGGCGATGGGGAGAAGCCGGGGGTGGTGTTTTTCAGCCGCGTGTCGACGGGCAGGCCTTTCTGGGATTTCGACGACGACATTCAGGAGCGTAACCTGATCACCTCGCGCATCCTGTGGTTGCGCGGATTGGAAGAGGGTGTGAATTCCGGTGAGGGTGTGGATACCTTTCAGCGCTACATCTACATCCATGGGACGAATCACGAGGACCGCATCGGACGACCTGCGAGCGGGGGCTGTGTGGTCTTGGCAAATGTGGAAATGATCCGTCTGTATGACCAGGTGCCCGGCGGCTCGTTGGTATTGATTGAGTAGGGCTCCGTTTTCGCAGTCGGCTATCGGCCAGTGTTGATACGGATCATAATCATCACATCCGCCGTTGGTTCGTCCTGCGATTGGTGGGGCATGTAATGTGATCGGATGCTGTCAGACGGTGGAGGAATGGCGATGAGCCTGCGGGTCCAGCCATGCGTCGAAGGTCATGGCTATGTTCCTCAGGAATAGTCTCCCGAGGTCCGTTACCTGAAGGCCGTTGTCCGAGATCGTGAGGAACCCGTCATCTTCCATAGGCGCGAGGGCTTGGATGGTGGAGGCATTCAGGATCCCATCGGCGTGAGCGGGATACCTCCGGACGAGTTCATTCCGGTCGAGGCGCAGCCGGCACATGATCGATTGGATCGCCCATCTGCGTGCCTCATCCTCGTCGGAAAGCACGATGCCCCTGGCGATGGGCCACTCGCCCTTTTGCACCAGGTCGGCGTAGGTGCGCCAATCCTTTGCATTTTGGCGGTAGGTGCGCGCTGTTTCCGAAATGGAGGAGATTCCGAGGGAAACCAGCTCGGTCGCCTCCTGAACGGTGTAGCCTTGGAAATTGCGGTGGAGCCTGCCTGCGGTCCTGGCGATGTTGAGTTCGTCGCCGGGTTTGGCAAAATGATCCATCCCGATATAGTCGTAGCCGGATGCAGTGAGGGTCTGGATCGCTTCGAGCAGAAGGCGGATTTTGGTGTCGGGATCCGGTAACCCGAACGCCTCAAGCTTGCGCTGGGCGGGTTTAAGCGAGGGCAGATGCGCGTAGCTGAAGATTGCGAAACGGTCGGGGTTAAGCGTCAGGACCTGTTGCAGGGTATCGCGATAGGACTCGGGTGTCTGCAGTGGCAGCCCGTATATCAGGTCGACGTTTACCGAGGTTATTCCCCCTTTGCGGAGGGCATCCATGACCCATCGGTTGGTATCCATGGGCTGGATGCGGTTGATGGCGCGCTGCACCTCGGGTTGACAGTCCTGAATCCCGAAAGATGCCCGGGTGAGGCCACCGGCGATCAGGGCATCGATCTGCTCCTGTTTCAGGTGGCTCGGGGCAAGTTCCACGCTGAACTCGAATCCCGGGAGGAAATCGAATCCTTCATGCAGGATGCCAATGAGACGTTGGATTTGATCCGGACTCAGGAAGTTTGGGGTTCCGCCGCCCCAATGCATCTGGGTCACGGACTTGCGTGAACCATTGCGGGAGTTGAAGATCCGGATCTCCTGTGCGATCAGGTCAAGGTAGGTGTCGGCCCTGGAGTGCCTTGTGGTGATGATCGTATTGCAACCACAGAACCAGCAGTTTTTCTCGCAGAATGGGATGTGCAGGTAGAGAGAGATTGGGCCGGATCCGGTGCGGACGGCGTCCACGAGGCTGTCGCGTGCGATATCGTCGCGGAAATGTGGTGCGGTCGGATACGAGGTGTAGCGTGGACCGGGACGGTTGTATTTGCTGACAAGCGCGTGGATGTTTTCGGGAAGACGCATGGTGTGATACCCCAAACGCTGTAGTCCGCGAAAGCGAGATTGCAAGCCTGCCGGGGGATTTTCCCGGGTGGCTTGAAATCGGCTGGTAGACCCGCATCCCGGTCTTGCATTGGAAGGCGGATGCTTTATGTTCCGGCAATGATCAGTAAGCAAGAACCTGCGTTGAAGGATGGGGCGGTTAAAGGATTCGCCCCGATTCAGGCTCGTGCTGAGAGCTACATACGTGCGGTTCAGGAAAACCTGATGCAGCAGGTGGATGCTTTTGAGCCCGAGATCCGGGACATGGCGCGCTACTGTATGGAAAAAGGGGGAAAGCGGATTCGTCCGGTGCTGGTCCATTTCGCGGGTTATCGTGAAGGCGCATCCCCTGATCCCGAAATGGTGAGGATGGGAACTGTGATTGAGCTCGTCCACATGGCCACTCTCGTTCATGATGATATCCTGGATGATGCCGCGATACGCCATGGCCGCCCTTCCGTGAAGGAGGTCTACGGGCCATCGGTTGCGGTTTTGCTCGGAGATGCAGTGTTTGCGCATGCTTTGGTGCTTGCCGCTGAGTTTTCATCCACCGATATCTGCCGTCAGGTCGCCGCGAGTTCGCGCAAGGTGGTGGCCGGGGAGATTCACCAGACTTTTGAGAAGAATGATATTCACCTGGGATTGGATAAATACTACCGGGCGATTGAGCTGAAGACGGCTGAACTGTTCAGGCTTTCCTGTTTTCTGGGGGCTACAGCCGGCGGATATCCCCATGCGTATGCCGAAGCGGCCGGACGATTTGGTCTGCATTTGGGTAATGCTTACCAGATCTATGATGATATGGTGGATTTTTTCGGAACGGAGCAGATCTATGGAAAGACGCTGCACACCGATCTGATGAAGGGTAAATACACGCTGCCGCTTCTGTTGTTGCATGAGGCAATGGATCCAGGCGGCCGTGCACGCCTGCTTGATTCGCTCCGGCGGGTGGACGAATCGGTATTGCGCGAGATAAAGGAGGGCATGCTCAGCTATGGAGTGCGCGATAAAGTGATGGTGCATTTTGAGCGTGAACTTGACCGTGCGGAGCAGGCGCTGAAGCCCTTTGCTGATTACGAGTCGGTGCCGAGGCTTATGGACCTCGTTCTCTTCGTGAGGGAGCAGATTCTCTTTTTGACTTGAACCGGGTGCCCTTTCGGGCATGCTATAGATTAATTCATTAGAAAAATGCCCCCAACAAAATCCATTGCCTCAGGTTATGCGGCTGATGTGGAAGCAGGGTCCCGCCGGGATGCAGACATGCTTATTGTGGAGCGTGTGCAGGCGGGGGATGTGGCAGCCTTTGATATTTTGGTTCACCGGTATCGCGAACGTCTGTATTCGGTGGTCTACAACCTTACGTCAAACCGTGAGGATGCGATGGATCTTGCACAGGAAGCCTTCATCAAGGCGTTCCAGTCGATCAATAGCTTCAAAGGGAAAAGCTCATTCTACACCTGGCTTTACCGTATCGCCATCAATAACACGCTCAGCCATCTGAAGCGTCACCGCAACCGTCATTTCTTCAGTTTTGACAACATTGAGAATGAGATGTCCCAGTCCGATGTGTTTGATGCCGTGGCATCAAAGGTGAAGACTGAAAAAGGCGCCCTTCTCAAAGAGTTGCAGGAAAGATTGAACGAAGCGCTCATGAAGCTGTCCTTAAAGCATAGGAGTGTCGTCGTTTTATTTGAGATCGAGGGATTGAGTCATGAGGAGATTTCTGCGATTCTTAAGTGTTCTGTCGGGACGGTGCGGTCTCGTCTTCATTATGCCAAACAGCAATTGAAGGTGTATCTCAAAGATTTAGTCGACTGAAGCGAAACGTATGGATCAAAGACCGAAGATCGAACTTGAGGATTTGCTGAAGCTGAAGCGGCACGAAAAGCCGGACTCCGGGTTTTGGAACGAGTTTGACACGGGTCTGCGGCGCAAGTCGCTCGAAGCGCTTGCCAATAAGCCGCAAGGTTTTTTCCGGAGTCTGTGGGCGCATAAATGGATGCAGCAAGTCGGAGTAGCAGCGGCGTTTGCGATATGTGGAGTTCCGGCCTATTTCGGGGTTCACACTTACTATGCGAGCTCAGATGTGAAGCCTGAGACGGACAACAGCACTCTGCCGGTAATGGTGGCATCGATTGCTGAGCCGACCGTGGATTTTGCCGCCATTGAGCGCAATACCCGCGAGCTTGAAAGTCGTAAACGGGCTTCCGGACGGGTCGATTTCGTGGTGGATTCCTATGCTGTTGATCCATCGGGAAGACGTCTGATGAACAATCAGGGAGTCGCTGCTTCTGGATTTGAGCGCAATTCGAACAGGACCTACGTTCATGATCTTGTGAAAGCGTTGCCCCGCGAGTCAGCGGTGCTTCCGGTCAGTCTATCATACTGATGCGATCCCGCGCGGACCAGAACACTACCGTGCGAATGGGTCTTCTACAAATTGCCTTTATCTGGTGTCGCCGTGTATTGGCGTCATGGGTTCTCTTGTCGGGCGTGTTGACTGCCCAGACCGAGTTTATGAGCCTGCAGAACCGGCTCATTGAAATATACAATGAGAACGATTCCGCGGTGGTTCGGATTAACGCCTTCTATGAGCGCCAGGACGAGGGATCTGAGGAAAAGAAGCAGGGAATCCGGGTCGCCACGGGCTTTTTTGTGAGTCGCTTGGGTCATATCCTGACCACCCGGAGTGTGGTTTTTGATGCGACCCAGATTTGGGTCGAACACGATCGGGTTGCCTATCCTGCAATGCTTCTTGGAGAGGACAGAAGGAGCAATGTGGCATTGTTGAAAGCTGATTTGCTGCCTGAGAATTTCAACTTCATGCGGCTCGATAACACCACTGAGTTGCCTCCGGTCGGCACCATGCTGGTTGGGATTTCGCTTCCCTTGGAGTTTGATCCGACCCCTTCACTTGGGATGGTCACCGGATATGAGAGTAGTGTCTATCAGCGGGCTTTCCAGACAACCCATCTCCGGACAAATATTTTCTTTGGACTTGGGGAGGGAGGGGCTCCGATTTTGGATTTGAATGGGCGTTTGGTGGGAATGAATGTCATGACCCTTTTGGACATTCCTTCGTCATATGTTCTTCCAGCCCGTGCACTGTTCCGGATCCGCGACGACCTTATGTTTGCGGGTGAAGTGATTTACAGTTGGTTTGGCATTGAGGGACGGGAGACCACTGAGGTTGTCCGGGGATCCAGGGTGGTCGTGGATGAGGTGATCCGCAATGGTCCCGCCGAGGAGGTTGGTTTGCTTCAGGGAGACAGGTTATTGGCTATCGGAGATTTCGAGATCCGCAGCCCGAGCGATGTGCGTAACGCGCGGTTCTTTGCACGGGTAGGTCAGTTTGTGCAGGTTAAGGTTTTGCGGGATAACGAAGAGCGGGTTTTCACGCTCAAGGTTTCCAAGGTGCCTGAGGAGGAGCTCAAGAAGCTGGCGGAGGATGCTGTTCCTCATCCTGGCGATTCAGATGATGCTGCTCCCGGATCTGATCAAACGCCTTCCAATAAGGGAGAGATCAGCCCGGTGTCTGCTCCGGCGACTCCTGACTAATCTGTATTGTGCTGTCTTCGATATCCTGACAGGATTTCTCAGTCATGGATCAGCCAAGCAAGAAACCGAGGAAAGCCGTCAGGAAAGTGACTTATCACCATTGGGTGTTGTTTCCGTTCGTGTTGATCATGCGGATGTGGATGGGGACACTCCGTGTGAAGGCAGATCCGGAAACCCGGCTTCGTCTTAGAGGTCCAGGAGTCTATGTTTTCTGGCACAATCGGCTCTTCATCATTCCGGAGGTGCGTCGTCGTTTCATCCGGAAGGAGCGGATATGGGGGTTGATCAGCGCGAGTCGGGACGGGGCGTGGACAGAGGCGCTGCTTCGCTTGTTTGGGATTGGGGCTGTTCGTGGATCCTCGAATTACCGTGGTGCTCAGGCCGTGAAGGAATTGATCCGTGTTGTGCGGGGCGGCGGAAGCATCGGAGTGGCGCCCGATGGATCCACGGGCCCGCGGTATGTCGTAAAACCCGGGGCGGCTTTTGTCGCGAAGTCCTGCCGCATGCCGGTCATTCTGGTGAATGCCGATTTCGAACGGGCATGGCGGTTGAATTCATGGGATCGGTTTTTCGTCCCCAAGCCTTTCAGTCGGGTTCATGTGAGGTGTGCTCGCTTTGAGGATTGGGACGCGCTGGGCACACAGGATGTGGATTCAGCTGCCCGGATGATTCAGGAACGGATGCTTGCAATCCAGGAGGAAGATCCCCTTCACAGTGTTGATGAGCCGGATGGGGCGTGAGCCCACGGGTTTGTTGTGGGCGTGATCGCCCAGGTTCCTTTCGAGTGAATGGGTGAATGCCCGTGCGTTCAAAGTCGAAAGCTCTCTTTCCGTTCAAGAGAAGGATGCCGAGCGCGTGAAGTCATAAATCTTAGATGTGTCCCATTCAGGCGCAGATGCATCGGGGCTCGGTATCTCTGAGTGGTCATATCATCCCGAGGCCTTGTGGCAAAAAAAGGGCGAATCCCGACATGCAGGATTCGCCCTTTGGATAATGGTCGTCAGTGCGTAAATCAGGGTGCCGGGGATTCCAACAGCTCCTGTGAACGCAGAATCAAGTCCACGTACTGCGCGCGTTTGTAGATGAAGCGATCATTGACATTCACTTCGGCGAGTTTGCCACGGATGGCATTGAGGTCGCTGAGGTTTTGCTGCGTCATCCATTGGCGGATCTCAGCGAGCATGACCTCGATCTGGTCGTGACGGTGACGGTAGAGGGTGCTGACCACTTGAACGGCCGATGCACCGCTAAGAATCGCCCTTACCACATCGCGTCCAGACATGAAGCCGTTGTTGGCGCATACATCCGCTTTGACCTGCTTGAAGAGCAGTCCGGCGTAACGGCAGGCCAGCTTGTGATCGCCCTTGTTGCTCAGGTTCAGAGGAGTGGTGTGGCGGATCTCGTCGGTATCGATGTCGGACTCGAACAGGCGGTTGAATAGCACGAATGCCTTCACGCCGAGCTGATCGACACGTGAGATGAAGTGCAGCGGGTTGCTGTAGCAGCAGCTCAGTTTGACGGCGAGCGGAATCCGGATCTTGGCCTTAACGGCTTCGATCACACGGAGTTGGTCTGATTCAACTTCAGCTCCGGACTTTTCGAAATCGCCCGGAGTGTGGAAGAAGTTGAGTTCCAGACCGTCCACGCCGGTGTCTTCAATCATTTGGGCGTAGTCAACCCATGATCCTTCATCGACAGCGTTGAGGCTTCCGATAACCGGAATCTTCACGCTGGCTTTTGCCTTCTTCACCCAGTGGAGGTATTCCTTTGGGCCTGAATGCTCAAGGGAAGGGAAGAATCCACCTATCTCCGCATCAACATTGCTGAGGGATTCGATGTCGTTTTCCATCTTCCATTGTTCAAGCTGGATCTGCTCCTCGAAGAGCGAGGCGCAGACCACGGCTCCGGCACCTGCCGCTTCGGCTTTCTGGATGCCTTCGACTGAGGCGGTGAGCTTGCTTGCGCCGACGATAATCGGATTGGCGAGCTCCAATCCCATGTAACGGGTTTTTAGATTGGGTTCCATAGGTTGAATCAGGAGTTTTTAAGGTTGAGGATGTTGTGGGTCCGGATGGCATTGTCCCTTGCGGCCAGTGCGGCGAGGCGTTCAGCTTCAGCCGGATTGGAGCGGGAAAGCATCTGATAGCGGTTTTCGATTTCCTTGAATTCTCCGAACTCGATAGTGGCTTCCGGAGCGTCCCAGCTGAGAGGAGATTCACTCGTGCCGAGTTTGGCCGGATTGTAGCGATACATCGGCCAGTATCCGGAATCGGAAGCTTTCTTCCCTTGCTGCATGGACAAACGGAGGTCGTATCCGTGGGCAATACAAGGTGCATAGGCAATTACGACGGATGGCCCCTGATAGCTTTCGGCTTCGATAATGGCTTTGACGCACTGCTCCTTGTTAACCGCTTGATTGATGCTGGCGACGTAGCAGGAGTTGTAGGTTGCCATCATCAGGCCAAGGTTCTTCTTGCCCATCTGCTTGCCGTTTGCTGCGAACTTGGCAACTGCCCCGCGTGGAGTCGACTTGGACGCCTGTCCTCCGGTGTTGGAGTAGACTTCGGTGTCGACGATCAGGACATTGACGTTGCGGTTGTTGGCGAGAACATGGTCGAGGCCGCCGAACCCGATGTCATAGGCCCATCCGTCTCCACCAAAGATCCAGATCGAGCGTTCGATGAGCAGATCCTTAAGGGATGCCGCCAAACGGAAGCGTTCGTTTCCAGGATTCTTGGCGACAAGGGCGTCGATTTCCTTCTTGATGATCTCAGCCGCAGCCTTGGCGTCGAGGGTGGTCACGGACCAGTTATCGAGGCGCTCACGGATCAGGCCCTTGAGCGAGTCAGGAATCGGATCATTGAGCATTTCCTTCAGGAGATCGGCGAGGAGCTTGCGTCCCGCGTCCACAGACAAGCGCATTCCGAAACCGAATTCTGCGTTGTCTTCGAAAAGCGAATTCGCCCAGCATGGACCCTTGCCGTTGCTGTCCATTGTGTAAGGAGTGGTCGGGAAGGTGCCGCCATAGATCGAGGAGCATCCGGTCGCGTTAGCAATGATCATCCGGTCTCCGAAGAGCTGGGTCACCATACTAATGTAACCGATTTCTCCGCAACCCTGACAGCTGCCCGGGTACTCGAAATAGATGTCGTCCGTCTGAATGGAGTTGGCGGGGATAAGCTCCTTGAGCCAAGGAGCAACACGGGCCGCGCGACCACCTTTTTCCAACCGCTTGGTGCCGGTTGGCAAAGTGCCATCGAAGGACATCTTGGAAACAGGGAGCAAATCGCCCTTGAGGCGGAGTACCGGGTCGACGATTTCCTTTGCATATGCATTGGAATCCGCGGGAACCACATCCTCCATTGGAGCGCATGCGACTTCACCTTCCGGAATCGGGACGATTTGGATTGCGTCCACCGAAGCGTCGATAGCATCCCAGTTCATCTGGACGATTTCCTTGCCCTTCTTCTTATAGGCCTTTTCAACATAGGCCTTGATCATGCTGATCGCTTCTTCCTCGGGAAGGACTCCAGAGAGCTTGAAGAATGCGGTCTGCATAACGGTGTTGATGCGTTGTCCGAGGCCGGCTTTCTTGGCGATCTTGGAGGCATCCACGTTGTAGACCTTGATCTTCTTGTCGCGGATGGTCTTCTGCATTTCCGCAGTGAGCTTGGAGAATACTTCCTCCGGCTTCCAACTGGAATTGAGCAGGAATGTGCCGCCTTCGGTGATCCCTTCGAGGATGTCGTATTTGCCGATGTAATCGCGATAGTGAAGGGCGATAAAGTTGGCGTTGTTGAGAAGATACTCCGACTGGATCGGCTTCTTTCCGAAACGCAGGTGGGAAATGGTATATCCACCCGACTTGTTGGAGTCATACTGGAAGTATCCCTGCACGTAGAGATCCGTGCCTTCCCCGATGATCTTGATCGAGTTCTTGTTAGCTCCAACTGTTCCATCGGATCCATAGCCCCAGAACTTACAGCGCACGACACCCTTATCTTCAGTGTCGATCTGGTCCTTGACAGGGATCGAAAGGTGGGTGACGTCGTCTTCGATCCCGACCGTGAATCCATGGTGGCCATCGCGGGCGAGGTGATCGTAGACCGCCTTCACCATGGGAGGCGTGAATTCCTTCGAGCTGAGCCCGTAGCGGCCGCCGATGATCGAGATTGGCTTGCCTTTGAGGGCTGCAACTGTGTCCAGATAGAGCGGGTCGCCGATTGCACCCGGTTCCTTGACGCGGTCGAGCACAGCGATCTTCTTCACCGATGCCGGAATCGCTTCCACGAAATCGGCTACGGAGAACGGACGGTAGAGGACGACCTTGAGTGCGCCTACCTTTTCGCCGCGGGCGTTGAGGAAGCGAATGGTTTCGTCGATGGTTTCGGTGGCCGAACCCATCGCGATGATGATGCGTTCCGCATTCGGATCACCGATATAAGTGTAAGGTGCGTAGCTGCGACCGGTCTTTTCGGCATACAGTTTCATGTAGCGTTTGATGATCCCCGGAGCCGCATCGTAGTAGCGGTTAACGGTTTCGCGACCTTGGAAATATACATCCGGGTTTTGGGCTCCAACCTTGAGGGTCGGGCGATCGGGCGAGAGTCCACGGCGACGGAAGTCTTCGAGAGCTTCCCAAGGCATCATTGATTTGAGGGTGTCATAGTCGACTTCCTCAATCTTCTGAATGGAGTGGGAAGTGCGGAATCCGTCGAAGAAATGAACAAAGGGAATCTTGGATTCGAGGGAGGCAAGGTGGGTTATCGCTGCAATGTCCTGTGCTTCCTGGACATTCGCGGATGCCATGAATCCAAATCCGGTGGAGCGGCAGGCCATCACGTCAGAGTGATCCCCGAAAATCGAAAGCGACTGGCATGCGAGCGCACGGGCGGTTACGTGGAAGACCGTGGGAATCATTTCACCGGCGATCTTGAACATGTTCGGGATCATCAGGAGCAAACCCTGTGATGCCGTGAAGGTAGTGGTCAGGGATCCAGTCACAAGAGATCCATGGCATGCGCCGGCAGCACCTGCTTCCGATTGCATCTGAACGACCTGAACCGGTTCTCCGAAGATGTTCTTTTTCTTCGCGGCTGCCCAAGCATCGGCGTATTCGCCCATGTCGGACGACGGGGTGATCGGGTAAATTGCAGCGACTTCGCTGAATGCGTAAGCAATATTCGATGCAGCGGTATTGCCGTCGATATTGACCATCTTTTTGTTAGCCATGGATGATAATCAAGTTGAGTTAGCTTCTGCGATTCCGGATCGATCCGTTATGAGGCCACCTCCTGGCCTCGGACGCTCCGCAATCATTGGCAGTTAAATTCCATCCGCTAGGGAAGTCTACTATTAATTTGTTTTATAGTCCGATTTGAACCATAAGTGGCGTTGGAGACGCCTCCGTGTCCGTTTTTAATGGGGCGAACAGGCCCTTGGATTAACGGGTTTTAGCTTTTGAATGTCCGGCGTGATGGTTGTGGCTTTATCGACAGGATCCGACGGTAAGTTCGTTCCGGCAGACTTCCGCTTTTTTGACTATCAGGAGAAGGATTGACAGGTCCCCTTTTCTGATACGTGCTTTTGCCCACTATGGCACAGAGCGCGCAGTTTGATCAGGTTTCGGTGTTGGCCAAGGCCAATGTCTATTTCGATGGCAAGGT
>JAPXRV010000097.1:0-11620 GCA_033813415.1 Opitutales bacterium
CTGCATGAGCGACGATCCTTTGCCCCTATCCGAAATCATCCTTTACCAGACGGAGGATGGCCGTACGCGCATCCAGTGCCGCTTTGAAAACGAGACGTTATGGCTGACGCAGGCACAGATTGCCGAGCTGTTCCAGACCACGCCTCAGAACGTCACCCTGCACCTCAAGACCATCTACGCCGAGGGTGAATTGGTGGAGGCGGCAACTTGTAAGGATTACTTACAAGTTCGCAACGAGGGAAAACGGCAGGTTTCCCGCAACCTGAGACACTACAGCCTGCCTGCCATCCTCGCGGTCGGCTACCGTGTGCGCAGCCACCGGGGCACCCAGTTCCGCCAGTGGGCCACAGCCCGCCTCTCCGAGTATCTGGTGAAGGGCTTCACAATGGATGACGAGCGGCTCAAGAACCCACCGGGCAAGGGCCAGAAGGACTACTTCGACGAGCTGCTGGAGCGCATCCGCGACATTCGCTCCTCCGAGCGCCGTTTTTACCAGAAAGTGCTCGATATCTACGCCACCAGTGTGGACTACACGCCGGACGCCGAGACCTCCCACAAATTTTTCGCCACAGTACAGAACAAGATGCATTGGGCCACCCACGGCCACACCGCCGCTGAGGTCATCGCAGAACGGGCCGATGCGGAAAAACCCTATATGGGCCTGCAAACCACCCGCCCCGGCGGCATTGTGCGAAAGGACGACGCGGCGGTGGCCAAGAACTACCTCACCGAGGACGAACTCCAGGTGCTCAACCGCATCGTCAACCTCTACATCGAATACGCCGAACTCCAGGCCATGGAACGGCGGCCCATGACCATGGGCGACTGGATCGCCAAACTCGATGAGTTCCTGAAGATCTCCGGCCGCGAGCTGCTTGACCATGCCGGCAAAATTTCCGCCGAACAAGCACGGGCCAAAGCCGAGCGGGAGTATGGCAAATACCGCGCCGCCCTCGATGCCGCCCCACGGATCGTCGACGCCGACTTCGAAAAGGTTGCCAAAGAACTGAAGAAGCTGCCCAAACCCCGCAAATCGAAGGGAGGCAAGCCATGATCGAGGGAGGCAAGCCATGATCGAGGGACTCAAGCCATACGCGGAATACAAGGAGTCGGGTTCAAAGTGGCTCGGTAGAGTTCCGGTGCATTGGGATGTTCGCCGCACCAAACTAATTCTGCGCGAAGTCGATTCGCGTTCGACTACCGGCAAGGAACAGTTGCTTCGCGTGTCGCAATACACCGGCGTGACTCAGCGAAAGGCTGCTGACGGTTCGGACGCGCCCGACACACGCGCCGCTTCATTGGTCGGCTATAAGCGGGTGTCGGTGAATGATCTCGTCATCAATATCATGCTCGCATGGAACGGCAGCATGGGCGTTTCTCGGTTCGATGGCATCGCCAGCCCCGCCTATTGTGTTTACCGCTTAAACAAGGGAGCACAGCCTTGGTTTCTTCATCAGCTCTTTCGGACTCCTCTCTACAAAGGGCGTATCAAGGCCGTATCGACAGGTGTTATCGAAAGCCGCCTTCGCCTCTATTCCGATGACCTCGGGCGCATCGAAGTCATTCTCCCGCCACCCGAGGAACAAGCCGCCATCGTGCGGTTTCTGGACCACGCGAACCGGAAGATCGACGGCTTCATCCGTGCGAAGCGTAAGCTGATTGGGCTGCTGAGCGAGCAGAAGCAGGCCATCATCCACCGCGCCGTGACCCGCGGCCTCGACCCCAACGTCCCCCTCAAGCCCTCCGGCATCCCCTGGCTCGGCGACATCCCCCAGCACTGGGAGGTGAGGCGTGCGAAATATGTTTTCAGGGAGGTGGATGAGCGTTCGAAGGAAGGCAAAGAAACGCACTTAGCCATGAGCCAGCGACTAGGTCTTGTTCCAAGCAGTATGGTTGAGAGTGCCATGCGCTCCGAATCCTATGCTGGTGCCAAGCTGTGTCAGGAAGGTGATCTTGTGTTAAACCGCCTCAAAGCTCACCTAGGCGTCTTCGCATTGGCGAAACAAAGTGGCGTCATTAGCCCTGACTACTCCGTTTTTCGGAAACGTGCCGCTATAAGCATGGAGTATTACGAAAGCGTCTTGAAGTCATCCGCCTGCCGCCGGGAGCTGCGAATCCGCGCCAAAGGGCTCGTCGAAGGCTTTTGGAGGCTCTACACTGACGACTTCTACGACATTCGGCTCCCTGTGCCGCCTTTTGAAGAGCAAAAAGAGATCATGTCAGCAATGACTGTCGAAACCGCATCCCTCACCGCTGCCATCGCCCGCACGGAACGGGAAATCGCGCTGATGCTGGAATACCGGACTCGGCTGACCGCTGATATCGTGACGGGCAAGCTGGATGTGCGCGCAGCCGCTGAGAGCCTTCCGGAAATGCCGTCTGACGGTTCTGACATGGCGGACCTGTCGGAAATGTCCGCCCGGTCCGACGAGTCCGACTTTTGTGAAGACCCCACTCTGGAGGATGAAACATGAGTGATCCCGATGGCGTCCTGCTGCCACACGGTGGCTACGAGAAGCTGCGCAGCTACAAAGTGGCGGAGGCCGTCTATGATGCGACGGTGGTGTTCTGCGAGCGCTTCATCGAGAAGCGCAGTCGGACCCATGACCAGATGGTGCAGGCTGCACGCAGCGGCGTGCGGAATATCAGCGAAGCCAGCGGTGCGGCAGCCACTTCGCGCAAGTCGGAAATGAAGCTTACCAATGTGGCCCGCGCGAGCTTGAACGACGAACTTCTCAAGGATTACAAAAGCTTCCTGATGCAACGTGGCCTGCGGGTTTGGCACAAGGACTCGCCGGAAGCGCTCGCGATGCGCGAGCGACTCAAGCACGACATCGCTCCGAATGTGCCGAGTGCTGCGCCCGGCCAGGTGCGGCTGACTGGACTGGCTGGATTGGCTGCGTTCGTGAGTAAGGCTGAGCCCGAATTGGCGGCCAACGCCATGCTCTGTGCTGTAAACCAGGCCGCCTACCTGCTGAAACGCCAACTGGAAAGCCAGAGCCGCGAGTTTCTGGAGAAAGGTGGGTTCACGGAAAACCTTCACGCCGCCCGCTTGAAACAGAGACAGTCAGCCAAGTCGGACAGGTCTGCCCCGTCCGACGAAGAATCTCCCGTGTGCCCATCCTGTGGTAAGCCCATGCGCCGCCGCACAGCCGGAAAAGGCCCCCGTGCCGGGCAGGCCTTCTGGGGCTGCTCGGGCTACCCCGATTGCCGGGAAACTCTCGAAATATCGAACGAATCTGGCACGACCGAGCAGTCCGCCACATCTGCCTTGCAGCCTAAACCATGAGCGAAACTGACACATCCGAAAAAGGACTCGAAAGCCTGATTATGCGGCATTTGACTGGGATGGACCTGTATGCCAGCCGGTCAGGTGGATTGACCAAGGGTACGGTGAGTTGAAAAAATTCAACTCCGGGAGGACACGAAGATATGTTGGAACACCTTACAGCCATGCGGTTTCTTGAGAAGTTGGGAGTCTCTGGACGAATCCAAGCTTTCGAGTTATATTGACTGGGTGCCCGAAGAATGGGACAGCTCCAGCGTTTCCCGAAGGCTTATTGTTGACTACTTGAGGAGTTGCCTGCCGCACTTTGATGATGTGAAGAACCAGATCCTTTCCCTGTTATGAAAAAACATCCCTACACATATTCGGTGCTGCGTTATGTGCATGACATTAGTCGTGGCGAATTCGTAAACGTTGGGGTGGTGCTGACTTCAACTCCAATCCGGTTCGCCGGCGCGATTCTCAGGGCGGATTCCAAGCGTGTCTCAAAGGTGTTTCCGGGTGTGGATGGGGTTCACTTCCACCATGCCGGGAATGATTCGAACCCTATGTTTCGATAGTGAGCCCCGATCGGATGTGTTTCATTTTGCACGAGACCAGGATTCGACTGTTGGAGGGTTTGATGGTTGCCTTGGAGGGGAGAAAAATGACGAATGGGAGATATTGTTCCCAAAATGGGAAGTTTGACTTGCATTTACTCTGAATTTAGGGAATTATGCATATTATCAGTCGCAAGCCCCTACACGAGTTCTCGGATAAGCATCCTGCAGCGAAGACTCCCCTGGATACATGGTGGGCCGAAGTAAAGCGGGCGAATTGGGGGAGCTTTGCTGATGTCAAAGAGGCATTCGGGAGCGCGGACGTGGTGGCTGGCAACAGGGTCATCTTCAACATTGGTGGAAACAAGTACCGGCTGGTGGTGAAAGTGGCTTACCGGAGCGGCACAGTCTATGTTCGCTTCGTAGGAACGCATGCTGAATACGATAAGATCGACGTTAAGACCGTCTGAAAAGGAGAACTCCCATGAAACCCAAAATCATACGCACGGAGGCTGACTACGAGGCCGCGCTGGAGCGCATCGATGTGCTTATGGATGGCGATCCCGAGCCGACCTCCGAAGCTGGAGAGGAACTTGCGTTGCTGTGCCTGTTGGTGGAAAAGTATGAAGAAGTTCGTTTTCCCATGGATATGCCCGGCCCGGTGGATGCGATCAAGTTCCGCATGGAACAGCAGGGTCTGAAGGCGAAGGATATGGTTCCTTACCTCGGCAGCCCATCGAAGGTTTCGGAGGTGTTGGCGGGCAAACGTCCGCTGAGCTTGTCGATGATCCGCAAACTGGCGAACGGGCTGGGTATTCCGGCGGATATCCTGTTGCAGGAGGAAGGCGCCCAGTTGCCCCCGGATGAAGTGCTACAACAAGGCAAGCGGTTTCCTCTCGCCGAAATGGTCAAGCGCGGGTGGTTTGTGGGATTTCAGGGCACTGTGGCTGAGGCCAAAACCCAACTGGAAGAACTCTTGAACGGGTTTGTGGGGTCGCTTGGGCTAGATGCCATGATTCCGGCGTTCAACCGCCAGCATGTTCGGAACGGCGGCCAATGTGATGAGTATGCTTTGACCGCATGGCGTATCCGTGTGGCGAACCTGGCGATGGCCGAGTCTTTGCCTGCCTACAGAGCAGGGAGTGTGGACGCGACCTTCCTTCGCGAGCTTGCCCGCTTGAGTTATCTTGACGATGGCCCAAAGCTGGCGAGGGAGTTTCTCAATAAGAGCGGGATACATCTTGTGTTTGAGCGTCATCTTCCCAAAACACATTTGGATGGAGCGGCCCTTGGATTGCCAGATGGATCTCCAGTTATTGCGCTGACTCTGCGTTACGATAGATTGGACAACTTCTGGTTCACTTTGTTTCACGAACTGGCCCACGTGGCACTGCATCTGGAAAGTAATGAGATAAACGCCTTCTTCGATGATCTGGAGGTGGGTGGAAATATCGACAGGTGTGAGAAAGAGGCCGACGAACTCGCGTCCGAGTCCCTTATCCCTCAGACGGAGTGGAGGGCAGCGAAACTGACCATCAAATCTTCTCCGCTTGCAGTAAGGGACTTTGCCCAATCTCTGCGTATCAGCCCGGCGATCCCTGCCGGACGTTTGCGCTACGAATCGAAGCATTACTCTGTTTATAAATCATTGATCGGCTGCGGAGAGCTTCGGCCGATGTTTGGCATGCAAGGAGACTGAACCATGATGGCTATCGATACCTCTGAAAAGGGACTTGAAGACCTGATCATGCGCCAAATGACCGGAAGGAGCGGTCTGGAGGTTGGCGTGGAACAAGCTGTAGCCGAATCCGCGCCCGATGCGGGAGGTAGTGGTTGGTTCGCTGGGAACCCCAGCGCATACGACCGTGAGTTTGCGGTGGATTCGGAGCAGCTCTTCGCATTTCTGATGGCCACGCAGCCAGATGAGTGGGCGAAGCTGGGAATCGGAAACTACCGGGACAGGCATGGCACGGCACGGCAGAAATTTCTTTTCAGGCTACAAACAGAGATAACAAAACGTGGAACGATTGATGTGCTTCGCAAGGGGATCCGCTTCGGCCCGTTTCATTTTGACTTGTTCTACGGAACTCCCACGGCAGAGAACGCGAAGGCCGTGGAGCGCCATGCGAAGAACCGTTTCAGCATTACCCGGCAGCTCCACTTCAGCCGGGAGAACAAGCGATCACTGGATCTATGCGCTTTCATCAACGGCTTGCCGGTGATCACCTTTGAGCTCAAGAACAGCCTGACCAAGCAGACGGTTGAGGATGCCATCGAGCAATATAAACGCGACCGGGATCCGAGGGAAATCTTGTTTCAGTTCGGGCGATGCGTGGTTCATTTCGCAGTGGATGATCATGAGGTAGCGATGTGTACCGAGCTCGCGGGGAGGGGTGGGACGGCGAAGGATTCGTGGTTTCTTCCTTTCAATCAGGGTTGGAACGATGGTGCGGGAAACCCGCCAAATCCGGAGGGAATCAAAACCGACTACCTGTGGAAGCATATATTGAGCCCCGGGAGATTGACCGGGATTCTGGAAAACTACGCACAGATCGTGGAGCAGGAGAACCCGAAAAGGGATCGAAAGAAGCGCGTGCAGATTTTTCCGCGTTATCACCAACTGGAAGTGGTGAGCATGCTTTTGGCGGATGTGCGGGTTCATGGGGCCGGCAAACGCTACTTGATCCAGCACAGTGCGGGTAGCGGCAAATCCAATTCCATCGCGTGGTTGGCCCATCAGTTGATTAGTCTGACAGAAGACCGGCCTGCTCCGGACGGAACGCGACAGGCAGGTGGAAAGCCTATCTTTGACTCGATCATTGTAATCACGGACCGCAGGATTCTGGATAAACAGATTCGAGAGACCATCAAGGGTTTTGCGCAGGTGAGCAGTGTGATTGGCGCGGTGAAGGAGGGTGCGGGAACGTCCAAGACGGAGCAGCTCACAAAGTTTCTCAGGGACGGAAAAAAGCTCATCATCTCCACCGTTCAGACGTTTCCTTTTGTGCTCGACAGCATCGGGGATGCGCACCGTGGGGGAAAGTATGCGATCATCATCGACGAGGCTCATTCCAGCCAGAGTGGCAAGACTTCCTCTGCAGTGAGTCAGGTGGTAGCGGACACTGAGGACGAAATCAACGATGCCATAGAAGAGCGGATCCATAAGAAACGCCTTGCATCGAATGCGAGTTACTTCGCCTTTACGGCCACTCCCAAGAACAAGACTTTGGAGATGTTTGGAGTGCCCTTTGAGGCAGATGGTGAGGTCAAGCATCGGCCTTTCCATGGATACACAATGAAGCAGGCCATTCAGGAGGGCTTCATTCTTGATGTGCTCAAGCACTACACACCGGTCGAGAGTTATTATCACCTCGCGAAAACGGTGGAGGGGGATCCCGAGTACGACGTGAAGAAGGCACGCAAGAAGCTGCGGATGTATGTCGAAAGCCATAGCAAGGCGATCCGTGACAAGGCAGAGATCATGGTTGACCATTTTCATGAGCAGGTGATTGGTCAGAACAAGATCGGAGGTGAGGCCCGCGCAATGGTGGTGACTGGCAGCGTTCAGCGGGCCATTGAGTATTTTAATGCCTTCAAGTCGTATCTTCGTGAGATCAACAGCCCATACGAGGCCATCGTGGCTTTTTCCGGGGAGGCCGAATACAAAGGAGAGCAGGTCAGTGAGGCGAAGCTGAATGGGTTCCCCAGTGGGGAAATCGCTGACAGGATCCGGTTGCATCCGTATCGGTTTCTGATATGCGCGGAAAAGTTCCAGACTGGATACGATGAGCCCTTGCTGCACACCATGTATGTGGACAAGGGTCTCTCTGGCATCAAAGCAGTGCAGACACTTTCCCGCTTGAATCGGGCCCATCCGAAGAAGCACGATGTGTTTGTCCTCGATTTCCAAAACACCTGTGACGTTATTGAGCAAGCGTTTGCCGCATACTACCGGACAACAATCCTCAGCAAAGAGACGGATCCGAACAAACTGCACGATCTCAAAGCCGACTTGGATTTCTACCAGGTGTATTCGCCCGGGCAGGTCGATAGTCTGGTGGAGGTTTTTCTTGGTGGAGCGAGTCGCGATCAGCTGGATCCAATTCTGGATTCCTGTGTCGCGATCTATCAACAGGAACTCAACGAAGACGCTCAGGTGGATTTCAAGGGGAAAGCCAAGGCTTTTACCCGGACATATGATTTCCTTGCCACTATCCTTCCCTATGGTGTGCAGGATTGGGAGAAGCTTTCGATATTCCTGAACTTCTTGATTCCAAAGCTGCCCGCTCCTGTCGAAGAAGATCTGGCCAAGGGAATTCTCGAAGCCATTGACATGGACAGCTATCGGGTCGAGAAAAAGGCCACGATGGCGATTGCATTGCCGGACACCGATGCGGAGATCGATCCGGTCCCGACTTCGGGTGGTGGTCGAAAACCGGAGCCGGAAATGGATCTGCTCTCCAATATCGTTAAGCAATTCAATGAGCAGTTTGGATCGTTGTTTGCGGATCCGGACCGCATGAAACAACGGATCATCGGAGAGATTCCGGAAAAGGTTGCAGCCGACGAGAAATACCAGAATGCAAAGAAGAACTCTGACCGGGAAAACGCCAGAATCGAGCACGACAAGGCGCTCAAGCGTGTCATCACTGCCCTTTTCAAGGACGACGCACAGCTCTTCAAGCAGTTCCAGGATAATGAGTCCTTCCGCAACTGGCTCACGGACACAGTATTCGGGATGACCTACGAAGCGTGATGGCCTTTATTCGAAGGGGAGGATAAGGATCCGCGGCTTATCGCCAATCAATCCAACGATGGACTCGCTGCTTGAAACGTTCTTCGGGCTTTACGACACCGTGGTCGCAAGGGAGTGACATTTAATAATAGGGTGGGATGAACATGAAATGAAACTTGTCTATACACTTACGGGTGATGGCTGGGCAGAGGCGGTAGTTTCGAACCCGGACTACAACGCGTCGATGCGGGTGTCCTACTTGTCGGATGCGTTGGCAGACCTTTCAAATGCAGTGATCACGATCCTCGATGGGGCAGATGAAGCCAGAGCCAGTTTCGATGACGAGCCGGGTGAATACCGGTGGGTCTTCAGAAAGACGGGAGCCGCTGCATATCGGTTGAAGATCTTGCGTTTTGAGGAGCTATGGTCAAACGAACCGGATTGCAAAGGAGTGCTCATCTTTGAAGAGCATGGGACTGCACTGGAATACGGTTTGGTAGTCCGTGATGTGCTAGCAGATATCTACCACCGCATTGGACGTAAACGCTATCGCCGACTGTGGATTGAATATCCATTTCCCACACGGGAGCTAATTGAGCTCCGGAAAAGGATCCCCAAGGGGCTGGCCTTTCCTGAGCAAGCCTGAGGAAGGAAGCTTAGGTCAGGAGAGGCTGCGGCGATACTGCTCCTGCATTTTCAACACGTGTTCCCGAAACGGGGGGAATTCCTTCCAAAGGGCTTTGTCGCAGGTGGCGAGGTCATCGCACTGGATGCAACAATCGAGTTCCTTTTCGATCACGCATTGGCGCACCGGGCAGTTGCTGACGGTCATGCCTAGCTTCGCCTTGTCGGTTTTGCAGCCGTTGCAGAGGATTTGATCGGGGTCGAACTCCAGACCATAGCGCTCCTTGATCCGCCATTCATTGTAGGCGTTCCGTTTCTGTTCGATATCAGTGGATTCGCCGGCGGCTTTCATCGGGCAATTCTCCGGGCAGACATAGCCGCAGTAGTTGAGCTTTTTCGGGTCGGGAACGATCGATGTTCCCGCGGCATCGGCCTCTTCAGCTTGCAGCTTTGACACGAGGTGTGGGCACATGCAGGCAAAGCCGCAGAGTAGCCCAAGTTTTGAACTGTGTTTCAGGAATTCCCGGCGGGAGACTTCATTATTTGATGGTTCGATCTTCATAGGGTTTGTTAACAGAATAGGGTAACGGCGATACGGTTCCTGCGAGGGGTAGGAGCGGAGTAATACTCCGAGAAACGCCCCATCCCTTCAAGCGGAGAAGTTGGATTGTTCTGTGATCCCATTTATTGCGGAAGGCCATTGAGGATGGATAGTATTCTGGTTCGGTCATCCGGGATAGACGCCAATCCCACGGGAGCGGGGGAATATGATTCTGAGGGTTTGACGCTCAACAGAAGTATGTTATATTGTTGAGCAATGAAGATGATCGCGTCGAGAGAGATGGCGGCAAAGCCCGCTGCAATATGGGAAGTGCTCAAGAAGGAAGGGGCAGTGGTGATCACGAAAAATGGGCAACCCGAAGGCGTGTTTCTTTCGACTTCGCCTGAGACGTGGTTGGAAGATGTTCAGGATGCCGTATTTGCCCGGGCCCGTCGCGCCACCCGTCAGTTGAGAAGATCGGCCGCAGCAGAGGGTTTGTCCGGTCTGTCCATGGACGAGGTTGATGAGGAGATCCGAAAACTCCGTAATGACAGATAGTGAAGGACCCGCGCAAAAGAGCCGTTCTCGACACCAATGTATTGGTTTCCGCATTGATCAATCCATATGGTGCCCCTGGGAGGATATGGGATCTTGTCATTCATCAGCAGTTGGTTCTTGGGTATGATGATCGGATCCTTGTGGAGTATCAACAGGTGCTTCGTCGCGGAAAGTTCGGGTTTGATCCTGACAGTGTGGATGCGATTCTGGCGATTTTTCAATTTCAGGAGTCGGTGTATCCCATCCGATGGAACCTTTCTGGAATTCCGGACCAAACCGATCTCATGTTTCTGGAGGTAGCGTCTTCGGCGGGATGCCCGCTGATATCCGGGAACCTTAAGCATTATCCCGAAAGCATTCGTGGAACGGTATCCGTGCTGTCACCCAAGGACTATCTCGACGGGACTGGGAGCCAGTAGGGTCGTGCATCGGAGGGATCGTGTCCGACACCTGTTCAGGAATCGCAGTCTTGATTTGGTCCTTATGGTAGCTATTTTCAAGACATGCAGCTCAGTGAAAGTCGAAGGCCGGTGTTCCGGGGCGAAGATGCGGTATACCACATCGTCAGCCGGGTCAGTTGTGGAAAGCGCATCTTTGGAGATGAGACCAAGGAGGAGTTTGTTGCGATCCTGCGTCGTCAGGCGGTCTTCAGCGGCGTGGTTATCCTCGCATACTGTTTTATGAGTGACCATTTTCATCTGCTGGTTCGGGTATCTCCCCACAAATGGCTCAGTGACCGTGAGCTCATAGACCGTAATCGAGCATTGTCCAGTGGGGGGAAGTGTAGTTCGAGAGGGATCGATCCTGGATTGCTGGAGAGGATACTGTTGGATGATCAGCGAGATGGAACAACCGATACACGCTCGTCAAATAATGCTGATAGGTATGACGCTCGGGAGTTGAGAGAGAAACTCCAATCCCGAATGGGAGATATTTCCTGTTTTATGCGGGAGACAAAGCAACGGTTTGGTATCTGGTATAATCAGCAGCATGGAAATTCGGGAACCATTTGGGCAGATCGATATCGGAGCCTGATTGTGGAACCAAGTCGCGAAGCAATGGCGATGATAGCGGCATACATCGATCTCAATTGTGTGCGGGCGGGGTTGGTGTCGGATCCTGCCGACTATCGGTTCTGCAGCTATGGCGCTGCGGTGAATGGATCATTGTTGGCGAGGGATGGTTACTGCTCGGTTTACGGCGTGGAAAGCTGGGATGTCGCATCGTCCATGCATCGGGATCTGTTGTTTGGCCGTCACTGTGGAAATCCCGGAAAGGTGAGGATGGGGCGTACTTCTCCCGAACGCTTGCGACGGGCACTGGATGATGATGAGAAG
>JAPXRV010000098.1:0-11542 GCA_033813415.1 Opitutales bacterium
AGTAAAAGGCTAAATACCCGATCGAAGTCACACCTTCGGGAATCACCAGATTCCCAGTCAACCCGGAGCAACCGTAAAAGGCATAATCCCCGATCGAGGTCACGCCTTCGGGAATCACCAAGCTACCAGTCTTCCCACCCGGACACTGGATCAGCACCGTCCCGTCCTTGCTCAGGAGCATGCCATCCACGCTGCTGTAATACAAATTGCCCGATTCAACAGTAATGCCAGTCAACCCGGAGCACCAGTAAAAGGCATAATCCCCGATCGAGGTCACGCCTTCGGGAATCACCAGATTGCCAGTCAGTCCATAGCAATTATAGAAAACAGAATTCCCGATGCTCGCCAACGTGCTTGGCAGCGTCAACGTTCCATCCAACCCATAGCACCAGGAAAAGGCATAATCCCCGATCGAGGTCACGCCTTCGGGAATCACCAGATTGCCGGTCAGGCCAGAGCATTGGGAAAAGGCATATTCACCGATGGTCGCCAACGTGCTTGGCAGCGTCAACGTTCCATCCAACCCATAGCAACCGTAAAAGGCCCAATCCCCGATCGAGGTCACGCCTTCGGGAATCACCAGATTGCCAGTGAGGTCTGATCGATTGTAAAAGGCATTTTCCCCGATTGCCGTGACCGGCTTCCCATCGATGACAGAGGGAATCGTGATCGCCCCACCCGGCCCGGTATAGCCCGTAATCGTCACGGTAGTTTCGTTCACCACCTCATACGTGTAGTCACCCGGCTCTTGAGCGCGTACCCCTACCGAAAAGAGCAGAAGGCTAACAAGACTCAGGAAGGCACTCCGTTTCCGGAACCGAAGGAAGGGATTATTCATAATGGACGGGTGTTTTATGCTATGCGTTACGCGTACAATGGTTGAACTTCCAACCGGAACCGTCACCCAATGTCAATCTTTTGAAAAAAACATATAACAGTATAAGCAGCATAGTTTTTTACATTCAGTTACATTTATTCATGTGTTTGTAAAATTTTACATTTCCAATTCCCGATCAACCTTTGTTCCAAAGGAAGAACCGGTCTCACACATTCCACTTCTTAAGCTGGAAATGCGTTTCTGAGTCACGGAAAATCCGGATTGAAATAAGATGATTCTCTCACTAAGGCACCAAGCACACAAAGGAAGAGAAGAGGAAGATTTGTTCTCTCGCCCGTTTGACGCTGCATGCAGCGTCTGCACTCAAGCCGCAAAGCCGCAAAGGTAGAAAGGGGGTATCGGGTATGACACAATGTAAATCCATAATCTGCTGTTTGGCGCCAGCCAAACGTATGTGGCCCGAAGGGCTTGTAGCGAGCAAAGCGAGCGATGTAAATTCCAAGAATTGACTCACGCAAAGACGCAAAGCCGCCAAGGAAGAGAGAAATCAAGAATATTCACCACGAAGCGCGCGAAGAACACGAAGGGGGAATGAGGGAAGGAGGGAGAAGTGAGAATCGAGAATGGGATTTTCAATCTGCGTAAATCTGCGGACCTCCTATTCTCTGTGGATTCTGTGATCTCTGTGGCCAAATCCTCTTTTTCGTGGTTTTTGTGCCTTTCGTGGTTAAACCCTTTTCAAACTGTTGTGGCGATGCCATCGTCGTGGGCGAAGCCCATCCAGCGAAACCGGAACGGTTGAGCGATGTTTTAATACTAAGAGGTTTCTACATCGCCCTACGGGCTTACGCCCCTCGGCTTCGCTCGGGGCACAGACGCCTCAGCTTCGCCTCGGCAACATATTTTGAATTCTAGATCTGCTGTTTGGCGCCAGCCAAACGTATGTGGCCCGAAGGGCTTGTAGCGAGCAAAGCGAGCGATGTTAAATACTAAGAATTGACTCACGCAAAGACGCAAAGCCGCCAAGGAAGAGAGAAATCAAGAATATTCACCACGAAGGGTACAAGAGCACGAAGCGTGGAGAATGGGATTTTCAATCTGCGCAAATCTGCGGATCACCTATTCTCTGTGGATTCTGTGATCTCTGTGGCCAAATCCTCTTCTTTCGTGGTTTTGGTGTCTTTCGTGGTTAAACCCTCTTCTCTGTGCTCTCAGTGTCCTTAGTGGTTAATCCCTCTTACAACCTTGTGGCAAGGCCACAGGCCTAAGCACAGCGAGCGATATTGAATACTCTTTGATCAACAACGTTCGCGGATCGACTCACCCTTCACTTTCGACGTCCACTTTCGTGCTGAGTAAACATTCGCAGACTATAGCATGCCCACCGGCACAGCCATCACACCTTCCGCGATCGGCAACCGCATCGGAACGAGCGAAATCACCGCGCCCTCGCCGATGGGCTGACCGAGAGAGCGCAATGCATTGAAATTGCGAATCGAGTCCTTTCCCGGGTTGGCGGATTTCTTAACCTCCACCGGATAGATAATCCCATCCTGATGGATCAGAAGGTCAACCTCCTTGGTATCCTTGTCCCGATAGTAATGCAACGGAGCCCGTTTTCCGTTATGCCACCAACTCTTGAGGATCTCACTCACGACCCATGTTTCAAGGAAAGCACCCGACATCGCACCTGCCTCCAGGGTTGCAGCACTCGACCACTCTGTCAGATATCCGGCAAGACCCGTGTCCAGAAAATAGAGTTTCGGGGTTTTGACCATTCGCTTGTTGATGTTCGAATGCCAAGGCTCCAGCAGATACACAATCCCTGAACTCTCCAGAATCGATAACCACCGCTTGGCAGTCGCAGGGTTGATGTCACTGTCACGGCTGAGGTCCTGCATATTCAACATCTGACCGGTCCTTGCAGCACAGGCTCGCAAAAATCTCAAAAACGCCCGCTCATCGCCAACGTTTGCAAGATCCCGGACATCCCGCTGCAGGTAAGTTTGGACATATGAACTGTAGAAAAGATCCCGCTCCACTGCAGGCCCGCCATAAAGAGCGGGAAAAGACCCCATCCATATCCACTGGAAAAGCCCGGGAAGCTGCATCACGGGCTCATCATCCCGCGCAGATAGAACGTCCGATCCCGGCAGGAAAGGAACCGAGTCAGCCTTTCCTATCAGTTCCCTTCTGGAAAGCCCGAGAAGATTCACGACCCCTACCCGACCCGCTAACGATTCAGCAACATCCCGCATCAGGTGAAACTGCTGAGACCCGGTGAGCCAATACATTCCGCCTTTGCGATCGCGATCGACCTCCATCTTGATATGCGGCAGCAACCCCGGAGCATACTGAATCTCGTCAATCAGAACCGGTGCCTTGAATCGCTGAAGAAACAAGGCAGGCTCCTCATTTGCCAACTCCCGTAACAGCGGATCATCGAGGGTCACATAGTTCCGGGAATCGGAAGCCAGATGCCTCAAAAAGGTGGTCTTGCCGATTTGGCGCGGCCCGGTCACCAACATCACCGGAAACTGGGATGCCGCCTGAGCAAAGAACCGCTCCAAAGTTCTTGGAAGATAAGTGAGTTTTTCGTCCATTTAATTACTTCATACAATTATTGGCCGATAAAAACGCCAGTGTCAAATCACCGGGATTGGATGCTTGAATCCAAAAAGCGACATCAATCCCATATGGTTCCAACACCATGGGTCGGTTGTAACGGAAGGCGTAAGCGTTCACCCCTCTATGAATCCGGATTGAAAGAAAGAGATTCTCTCGCAAAGACCCCAAGCCGCAAAGGAAGAATGGAGGCATCAGGTATGACTCAATATGAATTGACAATCTGTTGTTTGGCGCCAGCCAAACGTATGTGGCCCGAAGGGCTTGTAGCGAGCAAAGCGAGCGATGTTAAATACTAAGAATTGACTCACCCAGAGACCCCAAGGCACAAAGGAAGAAAGGGGAACCACGAAGCGCGCGAAGCACGAAGGGGGAATGAGGGAAGAAGGGAGAAGTTAGAAGGGTGAAGTGAGAATGGAATTTTCAATCTGCGCAAATCTGCGCAAATCTTCGGGTCAAACAGTTCCTTCTCTGTGGATTCTGTGAACTATGTTGCTCAGGCTTCTTCTTTCCTCTGTGGTGGATAGACTCTTAACCCAACCACGAAACATGTATCAGTTGGTGATAACGTGTTCGATGAAGGCATTGAGGTGCACGGCGAAAGCATCCGGATTCTCGAGATGCGGCGCATGCCCGGCATCCGGAGTATCCACCCAACGCCCATAAGCCAGCATCCCTTCCATGCGTCGGGCCAACTCGCGGTATTTCGGATCATGCTCGCCGGTTACCAGCCAGACCGGGCATTCCAAGTCCCGGATCAGACTCCATCCGGGCTCGAGTCGTCCCTGTCCAAAGGCGTGTAGGGACGAGGCAAGCGAGGCCGCATCCAAGCGCAGTTTTCTCGCCTTGCGTGCTTCCGCAAAAAGGTCGCCTGTATTCTGCGTCCGGATAATGGGCTGATCCATCCATCTCGAAACAAAGGATTCAAGGCCATCGGCAAGGATCCGCTGCGCCAGCGCCTCATCCGATTGCGCGCGCTCGGATCTCTCGGCCTGATCGAAGATTCCGGGATTACCGCTGATCAACAGGATTCCATCGGGTTTGATTTCCGGCCGGCGCCTCAACCATTCGAGCAGCATCCGGGCCCCCATCGAATAAGCGAGAATCAAAACCGGACCCCCGCCAAAACATGGCTCCTCAAAGGACTCGCACAGACTCCGGTCGAAACGCTCCCATGCGAGCTCCATCGATACCCCACCCGGCTCTCCTCCTGGCACATGTCCGGGAAGAATGGAAAACCGCCAACGCACCGCAACACCCACCCGATCGAAGAGCGGCTCAAAGTCGACCGGCGAACCCGTGAAACCATGCAGGGCGAGAATCGTCGCACGGGTGCGGGTTTCCTCCGAAAATGCGTGTTGCTCCGATTTCATTCTGGCAATCCCTGTTCAAGCACGTTTACTCATGATCGATATCCCACTCCCATATGGCTGCTACTGTATTCACTATCGCGAACCAAAAAGGCGGCGTCGGCAAAACGACGACTGCCATCAACCTCGCGGCTGCGCTGGCAGACAAGCATATCAACACGCTGCTTGTCGATATGGATCCGCAAGCCAACACAACCAGCGGCCTGGGATTTGAAAAAACCAAAGGCGCCAGCATCTACGGTCCGCTGCACGGAGAAGGAGCCGCACAGGAAAAAATCCTTCCCACCCGCAACGAACACCTGTTCATCATCCCCTCCGAAGTGGATCTGGCGGCTATCGAGGTGGAGCTTGCTCAGAAAGAGGACTACCTGATCCAACTGCGGCGTTGTCTGGAATCGCTGATGCGATCCTTTCGTTTCGATGCGATCGTGATCGACTGTCCGCCTTCGCTTGGTCTGATTTCGATGAATGCGCTGGCAGCAGCCGACTACCTTGTGGTGGCACTCCAATGTGAATACCTCGCCCTCGAGGGGTTGGGACAAATCCTCGATCTAATGAAGGAAATCCGCGAGGCGGGGGTGAATCCAAAGCTCGATCTGGGCGGGATCGTGATGACGATGTATGACCTGCGCACCCGCTTATCCGAACAAGTGGTGAGCGAAGTGCGCACCCATTTTCCCGACAAGATATTCCAGTCCATCATTCCCAGAAGTGTGAGACTGAGCGAAGCTCCCAGTTTCGGTAAGTCGATCTTCGAGTACGAACCGAATTCGGCGGGCGCGGTGGCCTACCGCAAGCTGGCGGACGAGGTGATCGGACGCTTCAATCTGGACAATACCAAGCTAAAACTGGGCGGAGCATCCTGATCAGAGGTGCCACATGGCCTCGACTGCAATGGAAAAACAAAGCATCCGCGCTCTGGAGAAGATCCTGGGGCACAGGTTCAAGGACAAACAGTTGCTCGTAAGGGCACTCACCCACCCTTCCCATGTCCAGGGCACCGATCAGGCGGATCTGCACAACCAGCGCCTCGAATTTCTTGGCGACGCGATTCTTGGCATGATCGTCGCTCACGAGCTGTTTTTGGCCTACCCGCAGGAGCGCGAAGGATTCCTGACCAAAGCCAGAGCTTCGATCTGCCATGGTAAGGGACTCACCGAGCTGGCGCGCGGGCTCGGGCTCGAGAGCTTCGCGTTGCTCGGGCGAAGCGAGCGGGTGGCCACCCTTCAAAACCGCAGCCTTATCCTGGGTGATTGCATCGAGGCAATCATCGGAGCAGTCTACATCGACGGAGGATTCCGTGCGGTTCAGAAGCTAGTACGCTCATGGGTGATTGATCGCATCCGCTCGCTCGATGCCGAGGCGATTGCTTTCAATTATAAGGGGGCCCTACAGGAATGGGCGCAGTCGGGAGCCACCCCGACCCCGGTTTGCTATGAATTGGTCGATCAGAAAGGCCCGGATCATGCGCGGGTTTTCACCGTAGCCGTTGTCATCCGCGACCAGATCGTTGCAAAGGCATCGGGGTACTCCAAGAAAGACGCTGAAACGCTCGCAGCCAAACAGGCTCTCGAAGTCATCCGGAATAACGATAACCGGATGCCTGCCGATTCGTCAGTCGCCGGGAACCCCTGCGAAGACCGGATCCTCGCCGAATCAGCCGGAAACCAGGCTCCGCCCGAGTCCTGAGGAAACCAGCTGTTGTATATTGAAGCTTTCACCGAACGACCCGGATGACGCCTATCTCCATACCTGAGGGAATTGACCGACACTGGATCACCGGTGTGCCCAACGAGGCATTTGGCTTCGCTATTACCGGAGTATTGGACAGTGCACGCTACCCGGTGGTTTTGGTCCTGTTCGAGGACTTTCGCGAAGCGGCTCAGGCCCGCGCCGACACCGACGTTATCCTTCAGATGCCGGACCTTGAGGAGCGCAAGTCCGCCATTCGGACCACCGAGCTGCCCTGCCTCAGCGACTTCTCGGACCTCGATGCGCTCAGTCATGAAAAAAGGTGTGATCTGATCCGTGCACTTGGTCTGATGCGCGAAGCTTCAACAGGTAGCGGATCCGTGTTGGTGTTCACCACCGTTGAAGCCTTGTTTCAGGAACTTCCAGCCGCAGAGGAATGGAACCAGGCGGTTCTGCATCTGAAAAAAGGCGATACGCTTTCTTTCGACTCCCTCCGGGAATCATTGGCCAACAAGCTGCACTACAGTTATGAGGCCGTTTGCGAAGCTCCGGGCGAATTCGCGGTCCGCGGCGGCATCATCGACGTCTACCCCCCGAATGCCCTCGCTCCGGTGCGCATCGATTGCTTTGGCGATGAAATCGAATCCCTGCGCACCTACGACCCGACCACCCAATTGACGGATGCGAGCATCGAATCCCTGACCCTCCTGCCTTCCGAATGGAAGCACGCCAACGCAAACCGCCCCGCTGGCCATGGGCTCTTTTCCCATCTCGATTATCCGGTTCAGTTCATCATCCGCGAATCCCGGATCCTGGAATCAAGGGTAAACCACCGGTTTGCCGTGCCGGAGGAACGCTCCATGGCTGCGGGCCATGCTTCAATCCAATGGGCATGGACGAAAAGGGACGGGACATCCGATCAGTGGGTTGCTCTCGACGAGCACCCCGACCCCTCCCGCTTGCTCAGTCTCGAGGAACCCGATCGATCCATGAAAGCCGCCCGTTTGGACACGCGGATCAGCGGCGAACTCGAAAAGGATGCCTCAGATACGGGCTCCGCCGAGGAAAAGGTGCTGGCCTGGCTCGCGGATCATTACCGGAGCGGATACAGGGTGATCATCGCGGTCACCCGGGAGGATGAACAGGATAGACTGGCTCGGCAGGTGGCTGAAAAAGGCTATGGGGCATTCCAACCCGAATGGGTGATCCTGGAAATCACCCGGGGGCTCGTATTCGAGGGAGGTCGCAAAGCGTGGATCCCGGAATGGATTCAGCAAAAGAGAAAATCCGCTTCCGGCGTCATCGTGTGCGGGGAAAGCGACTTGCATCCCCACATCCGCATCCGCCCGGGGACCCGCGAACGCAGGCGCATGTCCCAGCATTCGCAGGTGGACGCCTTGTTGGACTTTACCGAACTGGTGGAGGGTGATCATCTCGTGCACCAAACCCACGGGATCTGCCGCTACATCGGGATCCAGACCGTCACCGAACCCACTGTCCAGGAAGCGATTGTAGTCGAGTTCAGTGACAACGCCCGGCTTTCGCTCCCTTTAAGCCAGAGCCACTTGCTCTCGCGCTACGTGGGACTGACCAAACGCCCCCCAAAGCTCGGCAAAATCGGATCCAACCAGTGGGAAAAGGATCGCAAAGCCGCCGAACTCGCCACCCTCGATCTCGCATCGCAACTCCTCGCACTGCAAGCACGACGGGAAGCAGTGGAGGGTTTTCCATTTCCACGGGATGATGCATGGCAGGAGCGCTTCGAAGCCACCTTCCCGTTCAAGGAAACACCCGATCAGCTCACGGCAATCCGGCAGACCAAGGCCGACATGGAACTCGCCCGACCCATGGATCGACTCATCTGCGGAGATGTCGGTTTTGGCAAAACCGAGGTTGCCTTGCGCGCCGCATTCAAGGCACTCAACGCCGGCAAGCAGGTCGCCGTGCTGGTGCCCACCACCGTCCTGTGCCAGCAGCACTTCAACACCTTCAAGGAAAGACTGGAGGGTTTTCCCGTTGTCTCCGATCAAGTCAGCGGGTTCCGGACCCCGGGCGAGCAGGATCGCATCCTCGCTCTCGTGGCAAATGGTCAGGTGGACTTGATCGTGGGCACCCACCGCCTGCTCAGCGCGGATGTGCGCTTCCACGATCTTGGATTGATCATCGTGGATGAGGAACACCGGTTCGGGGTGCGTCAGAAGGAAAGGCTCAAGCAGATCTCCGAAAAAGTGGATGTGCTCACCCTCAGCGCCACCCCGATTCCACGCACACTCTATCTGGCGCTCGCCGGCGCAAGGGACTTGAGCGTCATTGAGACCGCTCCAGTCAACCGCTTGCCAATCGAAACCATCGTGCGTTCTTACGACGCCAAAGTGGTCGATGCCGCAATCCGGGCTGAGGTCCAGCGAGGAGGGCAAATCTTCTACCTGCACAACCGTGTGGCATCGATCCACCACGTGGCCGCCCGGATCAACGAGCGCAACCCCGGACTGCGCGTCGCGGTCGGGCACGGGCAGATGCATGCCAACGATCTTGAGGTGATCATGACCGACTTCGTGAACGGTGCATACGATGTGCTGGTTTGCACCACCATCATCGAGTCCGGCCTCGACATTCCGAATTGCAATACCCTGATCATTGAGGGTGCGGATCGCTTCGGACTCGCCCAGCTCTATCAAATCCGCGGCCGGGTCGGTCGCTTCAACCGGCAAGCCTACGCCTACCTGCTGCTCCACGATCCGGCAGGGGTCGCTTCATCCGCGCGCAAGCGGCTTTCGGCGATCCGCCAATACAACGAACTGGGCTCCGGCTACCGCATCGCCATGCGCGACCTCGAACTCAGAGGCGCGGGAAATATCCTCGGCGCCGAACAAAGCGGACACATCGCCGGAGTCGGTTTTGACCTCTACTGCCGTTTACTCAAGCAGAGCATTGACCGCCTCCAGAAAGGGATCGGCTTCGAAGTGGTCCGGGCCGTGGTCAAACTCGACTTTGCCCTCATGGGCGAGCCATCCGAGAATCCCACTTCATCTGCAAACACCAATGCCTCGGACGAACGCAGCCGCTTCGCCGTGCTGCAGGATGAGGAAGACGGTGGAAACGGTCCATGGGTCGATCCGGTTTACGCCTACCTTCCGCGCGAGTTCATCCCTGAGACCAGCCTCCGCGTGGAATGCTACCGCCGCCTGTCCTCCTGCGCCACAGTGGACGAAATCAAGAGTATCCGGGCCGAGTTCAAAGATCGCTTCGGGAAACTGCCGGATGCCGTCGAAGCGCTCATCCGCATCACCGCGATCCGGTGCCTCGCGGAAGCAAAGGGAATCGCTTCGGTCGAGGCCATCCGCGGGCGGCTCAAATGCCGTCTCGCCCACAAAAAAGACCTTCAATACATCCAGTCAGGCTCCAGATTTCCCCGCTTGACGCGCAAGCCCCCCTTGCTACTATTGAACGACACCCTGAATTTTCTGTCGAATCTTTAGCAATCACCCACATCCATCCATGTTTTTGTTCCGCTTTAAAAGCCTTTTGCTGATTCCAGTGATTCTGGGGGCCACCGCCTGCTTCGCACAGACCGACAAAACGGTCTGGGAGGATCCATACGCCAACGGCATAGCTGCCATGGTCGAAGGAGAGATCATCACCTTCTCCGATATCCGGCGTGAAATGGGGCCCATCATCCCGCAGGTCGTCCGCGAATCCCGCAGCCGTGAGGAGCTCAACAAGAACCTCGACGAACTGGCCCGCGAAATCATGCAGAACCTCATCGACCGCGTGTTGATCGTTCAGGAATACCGCAAACAGGACAAATTCAACATCCCGCAGTCCATCATCGAAAACGAGTTCGATGACACTCTCATCCGCGATTTCAACAACGATCGCTCCCGTTTCCTGCGTTACTTGAAATCGCAGAACATGACGATCCGCGAATTCCGCAAGGATCTCGAGGAAAAGATCATCGTATCGGTCATGCGCTCGCAGATGCGCAAGTCCATGTCCATGATCAGTCCGGAGAAGATTGAGCAATACTACGTCGAAAACAAAATTCAGTTCTTTCAGGAAGAGCGGGTTCACCTGCGTCAGATCGTGATGCGCGCATCCGCTCCCGAGCGCGTCGAGCTGACCCTTCAGGCCGCCCGCAATGTCATTTACGAACTCGACAACGGCGCCCGCTTCGCCGACATGGTCGTGCAATACAGCGAAGACCCGAGATCCGACCGCGGTGGCGACTGGGGATGGGTCCAACGCTCCGACATCCGCAAGGAACTAGCCGACGTGGCCTTCGCTCTCGAACCAGGCACGTATACCCGGGAACCGGTGATCATCGGGAACCATGTTTTCATTCTGTTCGTCGAAGACAAACGCGAGGAGGGAATCCAACCGATTGAGGAGGTCCGCGAAATCATCGAGGATCGCATCATGTCCACAATCTCCCGTGATGCCCAGCAGAAGTGGGTGGCCCGTCTGCGCGAAGGTGCTTACATCCGCCTGAACATCTAAGGCACCAAGCCTATCTTTTTTTGATATTGCCGTGATCGAGTCTCTCCTCGAAGGGATGCATGCGCTTCCCCCCGAAATGGTCAAAGCCGCACTGCTGGTTTTCGCTTTCGGATCCCTGTTGTTGATGCTCCGGATATTCGGGTCGATTGGCGTCACCGCATATGTCTGTATCGCGATTGTGGCGGCCAATCTGCATGTGCTCAAAGCCGTCCAATTCTCGGCATTTCCCGATCCGGTCGCGTTGGGAACCATTCTATTTGCCACCACCTTCCTCGGCACCGACATTCTCACCGAATACTATGGGCCGGAACACGCCCGGCGCACGGTGCTACTCGGGTTTTCCGGGCTCATCCTGATGACCGCCTTCATGATCTTCGGGATCGGCATCCGCCCTCTCAGCGAAGCGCAGGCCACCGGAGACTGGCAATGGGCATTGGACAACCATCGGCACCTTACCGCGATTTTCACTCCGGTTCCCGCAATTCTCCTCGCGGGCCTTAGCGCCTACATGGGAAGCCAG
>JAPXRV010000099.1:0-11535 GCA_033813415.1 Opitutales bacterium
ATCCTGAGGTGACGCGTGGGGTTGGAACCGAGACCGCAAACAAAGACGGAACGCTTACGCGTCCCGCTACGTGAAGAGGTGTAGCGGAATGCGTGAGCATTCCGAAGCAGCGCAATCCTGAGGTGACGCGTGGGGTTGGAACCGAGACCGCAAACGCAGACGGAACGCTTACGCGTCCCGCTACAATGGGGATTGCTGCGTTTCGGGCTGGCGATCCGGCTGGTATTCTGTCAAGGACGAGAGGAATGAAGGTTGAGAAGCAGGGGCGCTTAATGGTTGAATCCGTAGGGTCGGGAAGTGTCAGGCGGGTGGCCTTCTTTCGACGATACTTTGTTCTTCTTCTGGCGTTGATCGTGGTGGGCGCTTTGGCTTTCAATTGGCGATTGGGTGTGGTCTTGGATGACGGGAATGCGCAGTGGGCGGCAGGGGAGATGGTTGTGGCTTACCGCATGGAGAATGGAGCCATGCCCGGAAGTTGGGAAGATCTCAAACCGTATTTTTGGAAGGCGATTCATCGGGGGAGTCTGAGCTTTGAGCATATCGGGAGCCGGGTGGAGATCGATTTCGAGCGTTTGCCGGAGTTGGAAAATAAGATTGAGGATGGGACCACGCTGCCAAATCTGATCTACCTGAAGAACGGCCGGATCCGCCGATGGAAGGGCGGCGATCCGAATGTGATCGTTTACGGGAGCCTCCGCCGGAGTGGAGACGATCAGGAAAAAGACTGAACCGCCCAGTTGTGCCTTTCGGTGCGGATACACGGACCTGACTTCTTTGGACTGGAGTTCATTCCACCGAATCGATAGGAGACGATCGACCAATCGCCACGATACCCGCCGGCTCAGCTGCGGGTTTCCATCGCATCGCGCAGGGTGAGGCCCACCCGCTCGAGGTCATTGCCGCTCGGAGATTGATAGGGGGCGAGGCCGAAGTGGGGGAGGATCGCGAAGAGGTGATCGAAGATGTCCGACTGAATTCCTTCATACTGCACCCAGCGGGTATCGGATGTGAAAACATAGATCTCGATGGGGAGTCCTTCCGGAGTGGGTTCGAGTTGCCGGATCAGAAAGGTCATGTCCTTGTGGATCCCCGGATGGGATTGAAGGTAGGCTTCGCAGTAGGCGCGGAAGGTCCCGATGTTGGTGATGGCCCGCCCGTTGAGACCCTCGCAGGGTTCGATGCCAAGCTTTGAATTGTGGGCCTCAATCTCGCCGCATTTGCGATCGATGTAGCCGGATATCAGTTTGATTTCGCGAAACTTGTCGATCATGGCAGCGTCGGCGAAGCGAATGGTGCGCAAGTCGATCATGATGGAGCGCTTGATGCGCCGACCTCCGCTGTCCTGCATGCCTGACCAGTTTTTGAACGGCCTTGAGATGAGTTCGTAGCTTGGAACTGTGGTGATGGTCTTGTCCCAGTTTTGAACTTTGACGGTGGTGAGTGAGATATCGATCACATCGCCGTCCGCCATGTGGGTGGGCATTTCAATCCAGTCCCCGACGCGGAGCATGCGGTTGGCAGATATCTGGATGCCGGCGACAAATCCGAGGATGGGATCCTTGAACACCAACATCAGCACAGCGGTGATCGCGCCGAGTCCGGACAGGAAAAAGATCGGGCTCTTTCCAAGAATAACGGATAAGGTGAAGATGAATCCGCAGAGGAAAACGATCAGTTTAACGGCTTGAATGAATCCCTTGATGCTGAACTGGCGGGATACGGCGGTGCCCCGGTAGATTTCGAGCAGACCATTGAGGGTTGCGTCGATCAGCATGACGACGGTGGCAATGAAGAGGATGTTTGCTATCGACGTGGTGAGGAGTCCGAAGTCGATGCCGCCGGCGACGAGTCCGCCAAAGAAGGTCTTTGTCAATACGACAAACCAGAGCGCGATGAGGGTATTGACGACCCAAAGGAAGACCCCGTGTTTTTCGAGTTTGTCATCCCATTTGAATGGCGTGCGTGTGACGATCGCCTGCGAGACCCTCGGGATAAGGCGTCTTTTGATGAAATGCACCGCATAGCCCAGAAGAAAGAACAAGGAGACGGAGAGAACAATCGAGATAACCCAGTGCAGGGAAACTGGCATCGGAAGGTTCTCAAGGGTGCGGAAGAGGAAGAGGGTGATGTTATCGTTGGAATCGGGCATGGTTCAGAAGCGGTCGGTTGTTGTTAATTTGTTTTGAGGTTTGGGAGGGTTTGGATGTGGGCAAGGAAAATTGTGAACAAATTTTCTTGAAACCGAAGGAGGGTTCTGCCAAAAACAGTATTTTTCATTACACGTCATGTCCAGAATTTGTGCCATCACAGGAAAGCGCCCCCGCCAGGGAGGCAAAATCATCCACAAGGGTCAAAGCAAGAAGAGCGGCGGGATTGGTCTTCAGTTGGTGAAGAACAATAAGCGCACCTTCCGGCCTAATGTCCAGCGCATCCGGGTGAAGTTGCCCAATGGAAGCGTTAAGCGCATGTGGGTAGCGGTCAAGGCTTTGAAGGCCGGACTGGTGGAAAAGGCCTGAAGACCTGTCGTTGTAGGTGATGCTGAATCCGATATCGGATTCACTGCATTCCCAGACACACAAAGCAAAATTTGAAGAACCGTCAGTGGGTGTAGCCCGCTGACGGTTTTATGTTTTTGGGGTGTTCGTTCAGAAAATCTGGTATTCAGGGGTTGCGATAGTCACCCGATACTATGGATCAATCCAATCGTCATCATTCTCATCTTCTGATGTTTCAGGATCGGGAGGCGGAATAATAGCGGCATATCCCGTCCAGTGTAATGTGGCGGATTCGTTTTCGTATCGTTCACCTTCCGCAACCCCGTCGTCCCAACTATCTGAGTCTTCAATGATTTCGTCCAGAAATGATCGCGGTTGATAGCTGATGGAGAGATGGAAGGCGGCTCCTTCAGGTTGATACTGGATGTTCTGTATGATCGAATCCCCAAGACTGGAACGATCTTCTTTTCCCATGAAAGATAAAATAGCATCCGGGGGCGATCCGTGTAGGAGAATGTGGTCGTGAGTCTTCCATCCCAGTTGCATAAGGAGCATGAACTCGTCAACGCCTTCCATTAGCATTATTGCGTTGGTCCCGACCTTTCGCATTGCTTTCATCATGTTCCGTAGGCTGGAGTCGAACACCAAAGCCATTGGTTGCAGTCCAGCAACGAAGAACGATTTGCTATACTCCCATGGGGCCTCCGGATCCAAATCGCGAAGATTGTCCAGCATCCCGACGCGTGTCTGGAGTGAAAGCGGGAGATTGCGGGCAATCCTGGACAAGATGGAGGATTTCCTTTCTTGGAAATACGAGTCGAGATTCGGGTCGGCAACAACCGCGATTCCATACTGGCGCATGATCGAGATTTCTTCCGGAGTTGGAGTTTTCAGTCGCTCGAGTGCCTGGATAATTTGAACTCGCAAGTCTTCGGGTGGTGGTGTGGCGATCCGGTCGATCATGGATGCCATATCGACAAATTGCAGCGGAATGATTCCAAAAGGATGCGAATGCACGGATTCAAGTGGAACCGGATCCAGGACCCGAACGAGATTAATCCATTCCAGGACATGCTCCCATGCATGCTCTGGTTGAGTCAATGCACGGCTCAAAATGAGCCTTTCCATGGCGAACGCGATGTAGATCTGAGAGTCAATCGCCGGTGAGATAATACGGGAATCCTTTAGTTCAGGATCAAATACGAAGATCTTAGACTTGATCTGATCGATCAGTTCGTCGATTTCCGCAATTTCGGGGGTATCAAGGGCGTGGACAATTTCCTCTCGAAGCTCATCGCTCATCGACTCTCCGTTTGGAAAGCTGTTGGTAAGTTGATCGATAGCCTCCAGTCTTTTGAATGCTTCCGAAAGCCGTGGATTTGTTTCCACTTTCTCGATCATCTCGGTGATCAATGGCAGGGCGTTTTGGTCATTGGGGTAGCTGTCAAGGAAAGCAGCATAGGTGACGGGGTAACCCTCTGCCTTGAAGCGGGCCCTGTGCTCTTCAATTCTGTATCCAAAGATGGCGAATCCGAGGAGGATGAAAACGAGGGGAAGCCACAACGGAAGGGTGTAGAAACCGAGAAACAGTGTGGTGGTGATGACTCCGGCGTTTTCAGTTTTCAGATCTGTCAGGAGGCTTTTAGCGTGGGCATAGCGTTTAAAGTCGTTGAGGTTTTTGGGTCGAAGCTCAGGCAGAATACGACCCAGCAACATGTCTTCGTCTCCGTGATCGTAGCGCTTCGGAAGCGTTTTGCGGATCCGTAGCAGGATACCGGCGTTCCTGAATGCTTCTTGGGCAGATATGTATCCGACCAGCGCAAATATGATCATGAAAAAGGTGCTTTGGAGCAGATATCCAGTTCCGACAAGAAGGAGTGAGCTGAGAACAAAGAACAGCGATTTGAAATATGGCCACCGATTGAAGATCAGGGTGTTGAGCAGCTGACCGCCGTCGAGGGGATGAAAAGGCAAAAGGTTGAATACGTTGACGAAGATGAGTATTCCGCTGAGAATATCCACTTGCATGAAGGCTTCGGACGGGCTCCGGTATGTCCAAATTGCGAGGAGGAACCCCAGAAGGATTCCCGGGATAGGACCCATTAGAAGAATGAATGCTTTTTTCCACGCAACAATGGCTCCTTTTTCTCTGCCGGTGGCCAGTGCTCCAATGCCTGGAATGAACAAAATCTGTAAGTCCTTGTAACCCATGAGTCTCATGGCTGCGACGTGTCCAAGCTCGTGGAACAGGATCACGAGGAAGAGCATAACACCATGGGTGAGCGAAAAGAACCCCCCGAAAAATCCGATGAAAAGCAGGGCTGAAACGATCAGCAGCGTCCATTTCCCTGCTGAACTGAGATGGTTTTGCTCAAAAGAGCGGGCGACTTTCCGGTAGCTCTCGATTTCGCTTGGTGTAGGATCTGTTTCAGGCGAGTCGTCTGAGAATGGGGTTTCAGAGGTTGTTTGATCGGTGGGAATTCTGCCTTCATCGGGAAACAGGCGGTCAGGGAACGGTCCGAGACTGCTTGGACTGCTTGATAGGTAACGAAGGAGAAACGGTTGAAAGAACAGAAGCTGAAAGGTTTTTGCGAAATGATGGATGATTTTTCTGCGAGCGAGGCCTTGGCTGTCCGGTTGGCTGTAGTAGTGTTTCAGGTTATGTTCGTAGATGAGCCTATAGGTCTCTTCGATCTTTTCCACAATACGTGACGCCGGGGGGGTGAATGGCCTTTCCTGTGGCTTAAGCTTTCCGATTCTCCGAAGATGATGGTTCAGCGTTTGGTCGATTCGGTTGGATGCGCATCTTTTGTGATGGAGGCGCGTTGGAAATTTGCTGGCCGGGATTACAGGGCTTGTGATGAATCCGTCGGATGAGTTCCATGAAAGGAATTCGATGCCCGTGTTTCTTTTCCTGAAGACGGAGACATCGGGTAGCCACAAAATGGCTACAACTGGCAGATCCGGGTGATCGAAGATCCATCCGGTGGAGTGGAATGTGGGCTCGCTGGAGAGCTCATTACAGTGGATCGCACTGTGGAAACGGAATCCCATGTGGCGCAAGTCTCCGGACTCATGATCAATGACGTCACGTTTGGCTTTGGGAAGGGAATAGGGGTCAATAGGAACAATATCAGGCGCGACAAGTCGGAATGCCGACAAGCGCTGGAATATCGCGAAAGCGAAAAGAAAGCCAATAATGAGTACGACGCCAAGAACAGGCAGGATGATGGAGGTCATGAGGAGGAGGCGATTCGGGAGGGAGGTTTATCACAAGATGGATCCCGCCCGGATAGAAACGTGAGAAATGAAACAGATGATCACAGATCGGTGATGGTTTTGTCGTAGAAGGAAAGGAACTCGTCCGGGGATTTGCCTTCCCTGAATGCCATGGCACTGCGGGGGTGGAGGTTGAGCTGTCCGGTGATGTAGTAGGGGATGGATGGACCCCAGTCATATTTGCTGCGAAGCGGCAGGATGGTGTTTTGGCAGGCTTCGATGATGGGTCTGAGCTTGAACTTCGGGTTCCTGAGGAATCCCAGAAGGAGTTCCATCGGGCAGTTACCCGCGCCTCTTCCCATTCCGAGGATAGTGGCATCCACCCGGTTGGCCCCGAGGATGATGGCCTCAATGGTATTCGCATAGGCAAGCTGCAGGTTGTTGTGGGCATGGATGCCGACCTCCTTCCCGACCGGATAGACGGCGTCCATGTACTTATGGACGAGGTAGTCAATCTGTTCACGGTAGAGGTTGCCATAGCTGTCCACTACGACGACTGTGCTTGCAGGCGTGTCTTTGACGATGTTCAGCACCTCATCGATCTCGGCATCGGAAACATGGGAGACCGCCATGAGGTTGAGCGAGGTTTCGTAACCGAGGCTGTGGAAGTGATCGAGCATCTCGACCGCCTCTGAGATCTGGTTGGCATAGCAGGCTACCCGGATGATATCCAGCACGCTGTCTTTGGCAGCCAGGTTTTCATTGCGCCAGTCACACTTGCCCCCGGCATCCGCCATGGCGGCAAGCTTGAGTCCCGTGGTCGCCGCGTTGTGGTTTCCTACTACTCTTCGCAGATCCTCTTCCTCGCAATGGCGCCAAGGCCCATAAACATCCTTCGGAAACTGGGCTTGCGAGCCCATGTATCCGATCTCCATCGTGTCGACACCGGCTCCGACGCAAGCTTCATAGACGGCTCTCACCTCCTCATCTGTGAACTGGGAGTTGTTGATGAGGCCGCCGTCACGAATCGTGCAGTCGAGCACTTTGAGTTCGGGACGATAGGAGATCCAAGGTGCTTTTCCTGCCATATGGGTGATGGGTGGTGTGAGGTGTTTTTGCCGGATGTGAATTTTCGTCTTCAAATGCGTTCCGGAAGGCATGCATTAGCTGCATTCATGAACACCATTATGCGTTCGTCAATGGCATTTTTGACGGGGATTCGGGGCTTCTCAAATGTGCTCGACAGATTTGGCCGGGGTACGCAGGTTTGCGCTAAAGGAACCCTATGTCATCCACCTTATCCCCAATCGATTTTGAAAGCTCCCGCCAGTGGGCGGAATCCATTGTGAGCCGTCTTACTTTGGATGAGAAAATCCTCCTGATCGGGGGCAAAGACGCGTTTTTCACCCATCCCGTTGAACGCCTCGGTCTGACATCGGTCTTTTTCAGCGACGCATCGCAGGGGGTGCATCTGTTGGAGGAGTTCAAGGGGATCCGTTACGAGAAACGCTTGGAGCGGTCCACTCAGTTTCCGTGTATGGCCATGCTCGCGGCGACGTGGAACCGGCAGTTGGCGATGGCTTACGCCGGGGCAATTGGAGAAGAGTGCAGGGCAGCCGGGATTCCTGTTTTGCTGGGGCCTGGGATGAACATTTACCGGCACGCGCAATGCGGGCGGAATTTCGAGTATCTGGGGGAGGATCCTTATCTTGCTGCGGAGATGGTGCGGTCCTATGTGACGGGTCTTCAATCAAAGGGAGTCATTGCCACGCTCAAACATTTTCTTGCGAACAATACGGATTATTTCAGGCGACGCAGCGATTCCTTGGTGGATGAGCGGGCGGTGCGTGAGATCTACACGCCGGCCTTTCGGGCGGGGATTGAGGCGGGAGCGCGGGCCGTGATGACCTCCTACAATTTGTTTGCTGGCGAATGGTGTGGTCAGAGCCGCGAGGTGATCCATGGACTGTTGCGCAGTGAGCTTGGATTTCAGTGGTTGGTGATGACGGATTGGTGGTCGGTCTATGATGGGGTGAAGGTGATCCAGTCCGGACAGGATCTGGAGATGCCTGCGCACGATGCAACGGCTGACGCGCGCCGTCTGGTGGAGGAAGGGCTGGTTTCGGAGAAGGACCTCGACCGCATGGTGCTGAGCCAGTTGGCGACGTTTCATTCGATGGGGTCCTACGATTTCCGAAAGGATCCGGAATGCCTTGAGAAGTTCGAGGATCATGGGGCGGTGTCGCTTCAAACCGCCCGTGAGGGGGTCGTGCTTTTGAAAAACCGGGATGCCCTTCTGCCGCTTTCTTCCACTCTGAGCCGGGTCTTGTTGACGGGATCGGGTTTGGATGCGCCGGTTGTCGGTGGCGGTTCGGCAAAGGTGGAAGGGTGGGGCCACGTGAGCCTGAGGGAGGCGATGCTCAAGGTTTGGGGAGATGCACTCTGTGTGGTGGAGCATCCCGACGAAGCCGGGCTTCGCGAGGCGGATGCAGTGGTTTTCAATGTGGTGACTGAGGACTCGGAAGGATGGGACCGGCCCTTTGACCTGAGTCCGGAAGTCGAGTCCGCGGTCCGCCGGGCGGTGCGTCTAAACCCGCGGACGGTGGTATTGATCAATTCCGGAAGTGGAATTGCCACCTCCGGATGGGCAGGGGACGCTGGCGCGATCCTATTCACGTGGTATCATGGACAGAACGGAGCGACTGCAGTGGCTGAGATTTTGTCGGGTGCGGTTTGTCCTTCGGGCAAGCTTCCGGTTTCGATCGAGAAGCGTTTTGAGGACTCCCCCGGATCTGGATATCTGCCCGTAGGCGAGTCGCTCTACAGTGGGTGGCAGGATGAGCTCGAAAAGACCCAACCGATTCATCCGTTGCGATACGAAGAAGGCATCTTTGTCGGGTATCGCTGGTATGAACACAAGGGCATCGACGTTCAGTTTCCGTTTGGGCACGGCCTGTCCTTTACGGAATTTGAGTATTCGGATCTTCGCCTGGAGAGAGGGAACGAGGCGCACGAGGTGAAGCTGCGCGTGAGTGTCCGCAATTGTGGCACATGTGCGGGGGCCGAGGTGGTGCAAGTTTATGTGGATGACCCGGAGTCGGAATTGGAGCGTCCAAAGAAAGAGTTGAAAGGGTTTCAGAAGGTCATGTTGCTTCCGGATGAGCGTAAGACAGTCGATATCGTGCTGGAGCGAAGTGCCTTTGCGTATTGGCACCCGGAGCGGCATGATTGGTATGTTGAGCCTGGGTTATTCCGGGTTTTGGTGGGATCCTCTTCGGCTGATATCCGGCTTGAGGGAACGATCACGCTGGATTGATCGTCATCCGGTCATTGGCACGTCCTGTATCGGGTTCGGTGGGTCCGGCGCGGATCATGATTGATTTCACCCGGAATATGGGCACGATCCTATGGGCATGAAGGGATTGAAATTCGCGCTGGGGCTTATTACGGTTTTCCTGCTGTTCTTTATCCTCAGGGTGGGAAAGGATTTGCTGCTTCCTTTCGCTTATGCGCTTTTCCTTTGGTATCTGATCAACATCCTGAGCTATTTTTTTCACAGCCTTCAGGTAAAGGGATTCCACATGCCCAAGGCTGTTGCCTTTATTCTGGCGTTGGGTTCGATCATTGGTGGTAGTTCGATCATCATCAACATCATCTCCAAAAACATCCAGAACATCGCGAGTGGATCCCGTATCTATCGTGATAAACTGAGTGTGATCGTGACCCGGATCTTTGAGATGAATGGTTATGAACCTCCGGAAAGCCTTGCGGTGTTGGTTAAGGATGTGGACTTGAGCACCATGATGTCGCAGGTGGCGTTGGGCATCACCTCAATTTCTGCAAAAGCCGGGCTGATTTCGATCTACCTCATCTTTCTGTTCCTTGAGCAGAAAAGCTTCACCCGTAAACTGGATGCTTTGGTCCCGGAGCCCGGGCGCAATGCTGAAGCATTGCGGATTGTGAAGAAGATTCAGGCGGATGTGCGGCTCTACCTCGGTATCAAGACACTTGCGAGTGTTGCGACCGGACTTATCAGCTACGTGATTATGACTTGGGTGGGGCTGGAATTCGCGAGTTTCTGGGCATTGCTGATTTTTCTGCTGAACTACATTCCGTCGGTGGGTTCGATTTTGGCGACCCTCTTCCCTTCGCTACTTGCGTTGATGCAATTCAATTTCACGGCTCCATTCTTCATTGTCGCGATTGGGATCACGGCTTTGCAAATCCTGATCGGCAACATCCTTGAACCCCGTTTGACTGGCGATTCCCTCAACCTGAGTCCCCTTGTCATCCTTTTTTCGCTGACGTTCTGGGGTGCGATGTGGGGGATTCCAGGAGCGTTCCTGTGTGTGCCGATCACGGTGGTGATCCTGATTATTCTGTCCAATTTCGAAACAACCCAGCCCATCGCGATCATGCTTTCGAAAGATGGTAAGGTCTCGAAAACCTAGGGAGCCGGATCAAAGGAGGGAATGGTATCGTATTCTGAGAGGGCGACCTTTCCCGGTATTTCTCTGAAGCATGCGAGACAACCACTCAAGACAGTATGAAAACGACATCCGATTCCCGTGTTTGGAAGCTCATTCCCTGTTGCCTGTGGGCCATGCTGATGCTACCCGCGCTGGCGGAGGGAACCGCGTTCCCGGCGGACAAGCGTCCGGAGGATATCGGACGCCGTTTGATTGCGGCCTACCCTGCGGAGGAGCCGTTCATGATGTACCGCACGGAGGAGTGCCGGGCGATTCATTATGCGGAGGTATGCGCCGCAGTTGGAGTGGTGCGGCTCGCCGCTCTGATCGGAGCGGATGCGGAGATTGAGCGGGTGGCGAACCGGTTCAGGAATGTGGACAAGGAGGGCCCTGAGAATACCCGCAACCATGTGGACGCGAATGTGTATGGGATCCTTCCGCTTGAGTTGGCGATGCGCACAGGCGACCGGGCCTTTCTTCAGGAGGGTATGCGTTTTGCCGATATGCAATGGGAGGATCCGCTCCCGGATGGGATGACGCGCCAGACCCGTTATTGGATCGATGATATTTACATGATCGGGAGCCTTCAGGTGCAGGCCTTCCGCGCCAGCGGGGATCCGGTCTATCTGGACAGGGCTGCGCTGGAAATCGAAGCATACCTCAAACGCCTTCAACAGCCCAACGGGCTTTTTCATCATGGGGAGGGGATTCCCTATTTCTGGGGAAGGGGCAATGGCTGGGTCGCAGCCGGTCTGGCAGAGTTGATCTCGGTTTTGCCGAAGGATCATCCGCGCTATGCGGCATTGGTGTCGGGTTACCTCAGGATGATGGAAGCATTGCTCGGGTTTCAAGGGCCGGACGGGATGTGGCGTCAGTTGATCGACTACGAAGATGCGTGGAATGAAACCTCATGCACGGCGATGTTTGGCTATGCGATGAATGAGGGGGTGCGGCGTGGCCTGCTGAACCGCGCTCGCTTTGAGCCGGCAATCCGTCGGGCCTGGTTGGCGCTCAGCGATTACGTCGATGCGAGCGGGCAAATTACGGATGTCTGTGTCGGGACCGGCCAGGTAAACGATGCAGCTTACTACCTGGAGCGGCCCACCGTCACGGGCGACTACCATGGGCAGGCCCCGATGCTCTGGTTTGCGGCTAGCCTGCTACTCGACGAGGTCCCATGAGAGCGGGGTTGCTTCGGCGATGTCGCAGGATGCTCTGCGGCCGAGCAGATTTTCATATTCGCGCGGATGCAGTCCGGTGGCGGGTCGGATGGACCGGATGTTCTCCCGGGTGAAGGGTTCACCCGCCCGGATCGCTTTCACGGTGAATAGGGAACGGCGGAATGGCAGCGT
>JAPXRV010000100.1:0-11523 GCA_033813415.1 Opitutales bacterium
CGCCTCGGCATCCCGTCCAGCATGCGGCCCATCACAGCGTCAATTTCGCGTCCGAGTACGGAATGATAGGGGCCGGTCATTCCCGCATCCGTCATGTAGGCTGTTCCTCTTGGTAAAATGATGGCGTCAGCAGTCGGAATGTGGGTGTGGGTTCCCACGACGAGCGACACGCGGCCATCGAGGTAGTGACCCATGGCAACTTTCTCTGAAGTGGCTTCGGCATGGATTTCAGTCAGGATAGCATCACATTGCCCTTTGAGTCTGTCGATCATCCGGTCCGCGGAGAAAAATGGATGATCGGCCTCTATCTTCATGAAATGCCGCCCAAGAACTGTGAAGATTCCGAGCCGGAATCCGTCTTTTTCGATAATCAATGCATCCCTGCCAGGGCAGGAGGTGGGGAGGTTGGCGGGCCGGCAGACAAAGGGAAGGGACTCAATTTCGTGTTCGAATCCCTTCTGATCCCATACGTGATCTCCAAGTGTGATCGCATCCACGCCAAACCGTTTGATTGATTCTGCAATGGATCGGTTTATCCCGGATCCTCCTGCCGCATTTTCCCCATTTGCGACAACCAGATCGATTTGGCGGGAACGGATGGTGTTGGACAGGAGACTCTGCAGGCACTGTCTTCCGGGTTGTCCGACGATGTCTCCGATGAAGAGGATACGTTTACTCATGATAAAGGATAATCTGGCTTTGGGAGCCGAATGCCAAAAACGGCTTGATTTCTGGGCATATCACCACTGAATGAAGCCTTTCGGAACAAAACCTTATATATCATGAAAGCGAACGACAGAATCAACTCCCAAAATCCCGCAACTGAATCCAAGCCAATGAAGGGTGCGGATGTCGTGGTGGAGGCTTTGATCCGTGAGGGCGTGGATGTGATCTTCGCATATCCCGGTGGCGCTTCATTGGAGTTGCATCAGGCTCTGGTCAAGCGTTCCGACCGTATCCGGACGATCTTGCCACGTTTCGAGCAGGGCGCCGGTTTCATGGCTCACGGGTATTCGAGGGCTTCGGGCAAAGCGGGGGTTTGCATGGTGACGAGTGGACCTGGTGCCGCCAACCTGGTGACATGCATCGCGGATGCTTTCATGGACAGCATTCCATTGGTGGCCATCACTGGGCAGGTTTTTCAGGAATACATCGGGAAGGCCGCCTTTCAGGAGACGGATGTGCTCGATATGACGATGCCCGTGGTCAAGCACAGCTATCTGGTTCTCACGGCCGAGGATCTGCCGCGTGTGATCAAAGAAGCATTTCACATTGCAACAACCGGACGCCCGGGGCCAGTGCTCGTTGATATCCCGAAGGATGTTCAGCAGAAGGTATTTGTGCCGGACTTCTCTCAGGAAATGGACCTTCCGGGTTATCCGCCTTCTCCCAAGGCCCCGGATGAGGAGCTGTTGAAGTTGATCCAACTCATCGAAAACTCGCATCAGCCGGTTCTCTACACGGGTGGTGGCATTATTTCAAGCGATGCAAGCGATGACCTCCGGAGCTTCATACAATTGACTGGAGTTCCTCAGGCATCGACCTTGATGGGACTTGGTGCGGTGGACCCGGACGACGAATTGTGCTTGAATTGGTTTGGGATGCATGGTTCGGTCGCTGGAAACTGGGCTGTGTATGAAAGTGACCTGCTGATATGTGCGGGCGCCCGTTTTGATGACCGGATCACCGGTGTGGTGAGTAAGTTCGCGCCGAACGCTACGATTGTGCATATTGATCTGGATCGATCCGAGCACAACAAAAACAAGCGTGCGCATCTAACCATCCATTCGGATGTGAAATACGCCTTGGCCCGCGCGATTAAGCTGATGCGGGAAAAGGGATTCCGCAAGCCCGACTTGGGTGAGTGGGTGAAGCGCCTTTGTGAATGGAAGGCGCAGTATCCGTTCGCATTCGAACCCAACCGGCATGTTTTGGCTCAGGAAGCGATCCAGGCTCTGTACGAAGAGTCAAAAGGGGATGCGATCATCACCACCGGAGTGGGACAGCATCAGATGTGGGCCGCCCAATTCTACCGCTATAAGAATCCAAGGACCTATATCAGTTCACTGGGCTTGGGAACCATGGGCTTCGGATACCCGGCTGCCCTTGGGGCAAAAGTTGCGTTTCCGGATCGGCAGGTCATCGACATCGACGGGGATGGTTCTTTTACCATGAACATTCAGGAACTTGCCACCGCGAAGATGGAGAAAATTCCGGCAAAGTGCATGCTCTTGAACAATCAGCATCTGGGGATGGTCATGCAGTGGGAGGACCGCTTTTACGACGGCGTCCGTGCCCAGACCATTCTGAGTGATCCCTCTAACATCGGCAGTCCGGAAAACGTGGGCGGGTTATACCCGGACTTTGTAAAGATCGCCGATGGCTTTGGTGTGAAGGGTCGGCGGGTGATCCGGCGTGAGGATCTGCGTGAGGGGATCCGTGAGATGTTGGAACACGATGGTCCATACCTGCTAGAAGTGATCGTTCCCTATACGGAACACGTCATGCCCTTCATTCCGCAGAAGTGTTCGGCTAAGGAAATCATCATCAAGTGATCCGGCTATTGGAACTCTTATGGTGCCCTCATTGAAGTGGCATCTGGGAAGTTCCTAACGTCAGTGTTTTTTGATCTCTTGATGAACCGGTTGGTATTCGATCTGTGCGTTGGGCAGATCATTCGATGCCGCCACTCCGGGCAGAACGCATGGTCAGTATCCGCGGGAGTAATCCTTCCGGTTCGAAGTGCGCTTTCCGGATGGTGGTCCAGTCTCCGAGAGCGGTTTCGGTTCTGAAGAGTTCGATTGCAGGAGTGTCAGAGGGTGGGGTGGGAAATGCCTCTTGTTGACTGAAGATCCGTACGCCATGTCTTTGCAGGATGGTTTGGGCTTCGGGAGAGAAATAGAAGCGGACGTAGGCCTCGGCGGCGGTTTTCGATTGGCGGCTTTCGACGTAGGAGTCCATCCAGGTGATCACGGGCCGGGCGAGGATGGATCGGGTGGGGTAAACCACGTCGTAAAGGGCGGGAAACGCTTTGCGGATCCGGAGGGCTTCGTGCTCCCATGTGAGCATTACGTCCTCGGATGGTCTGGACATGAAGGAGGCAAGCACACTACGTGCTCCGGCATCAGGGATGACTGCGCGTGTGAAGATTCGGGTGACCCGTTCGGCAGCGGCGTCAAAATCATTGTTTTTTTCCAGCAACGCTGAGCCATAGGCGGCAAGATAGGCCCATCGACCAGCGCCGCTGGTCATGGGGTGGGGAATGATGACGCGGACTGCCGGATCCTCGAGGTCCTTCCAGTCGCGTATCCCGCGTGGATTCTCCTTTCTGACGAGGAATACGATGGTCGATGCGTATGGGCTGGACATGTTGGGCAGGCGCGATTCCCAGTCGGCGGGCGTCGAGTGTCGTTTGGAGCGTATGCTTTCGAGATCTTCCCTGGACGCCAGGCAAACCACGTCTGCATTCAATCCTTCAATAACACTCCGGGCCTGTTTTATGGAGCCCTCGTGGGATACTCTGATTTGGATGTCCGGATGGGCGGCGCAGAATGCTGCATTCAGATCGGCGATCAACTCCCGGTTTGAGTCGTAGGTGACGTTGAGGAGGGTGTCGCTGGATCGGAACGGATGGAACACGAGCAGGGCTACGATGAGGGCTATCAGGACACACAGTACGCTGATTCCAGCATACCAGCGCCACCGTCTGAGCCGGCGGGAGTCGGCGGGTGGGATGGAGGGCGATGTGATCTCAGGCATCTTGATTGGGGTGGGTTTCGGGTCTCGATTCGCAGATCACAGGAGTACGGGTTTTGGAAATGCGAATGCTCAAATCTGCCACTGGATTCCGAAAAGATCAACTTACAGAGACGGGAAAGCGTGTTCCCGGTTGCTCAGGCTGAATCGATGATAGATCCTGTGAGGAAGGGTGGATATGAATGAATTGCCGTAAGGCTGATTGACGATTCTGGAATCAAGGATCGTGATGATTCCCCGGTCAGTCGCACTTCGTATGAGCCGGCCTATTCCTTGCCGGAATTTGATTTGGGCATTGGGCAGGCTGATGTCACGGAACGGATTCCCTCCCAGCGAGGTGCAACGCTCACTGCGGGCTTGTTCGATAGGGTCCGAGAAGTTGCTGAACGGCAGGCGCACGATGATCACCTGGGATAAGGCGGGTCCGGGTATGTCGACTCCGGTCCAGTAGGTGTCAGTGCCAAAAAGGACCGCATTGCCGAGTTTTTTGAACCGTGGGATGAGGGTGTTGGGCTTGCCATCCAATCCCTGCAGCAACAAGGGGCGGCCTGCATTCGAGAATGCGGACCGGGTGAGATCCGCAATGCTTCGCATTTCCTTGTGATTCGTGAAGAGAACAAGGGAGCCTCCATCGACACGTTTCGCGCACCAGACGATCATGTCCGCAAGGTAGTCCAGATCCATCTTGCCTTCCTCTTTACTGGGTCGCGGGCAGTCCGTCGCGATGGCGACTTTCATGTGATTTTTGAGGTCAAAGGGAGAGTGTTCGATCCCTTCGGCAATGCCGGTCGCCCCGCAGGATTGCTTGAAGCGATTCATTCCTTCGGCATCGGTCAATGTCGCGCTGGTCAGCAGGCAGGAGGTCTGACGGGTAAACAGCAGACCATTGAGAATCGAGGCTACTTCAATCGGGGCGGATCTGAGCCGCGTGTGCAACCCCGATTTTCCATACGACTCTACCCAATAGACGTGATTCTCATCACCCAAAGCGACCGCATCCGCGATTGCATTGGAGCATGCCATGATCCGTTGGGCAGCGTCCTCAAGCTCGTCGGAATACTTTTCGTCGGTTTCCTCGCGGGCCGCCTGCTTGAGCGCATCGCACACTTCCTTGAGCGGCAGTTGAAGCGTGTTTTCAATCCAGAAGGGGTCCATGAGCCGATAGATCGATTTCCGGGTGAGGAATCGATAGGCCACGCTTTCGAAGAAGGTGTCCGAGCATTCCAAGGCCTTGACCACGCTGTTGAAATGCTCCTTCTTGCCATTGCGAACCAGTAGCCCCCGGTTCTTCTCGGGATGGAAAGCCCGCAGCAAGGCGCGCCGGACGGAAATGTTGGAAACCGCGATGCCAAAGTGTTGGGTGGCAACATCGGGAATCGTGTGGGCTTCATCGAGCACAACCCGGTCATCGGGATAGAGAATTCCCCGGGTGTCTTTCGGGGGGCGGACGCCCGCGTGGATGAGCGAGAACAGAAGGGCGTGGTTGACAATCACCAGATCGGATTTTTCGATGGCGGCTTTTGCCCGTTGGTAGAAACAGGTATCAGGGCTGCAATGCTTGCGCGAGCAGGCACTTGAGTCGGCGTTGATCTGCTCCCAGATATCCGGATCCGGTGCCGGATGCAGATCCTGCAGCAATCCGGTCTTGGATGTTTTTGCCCATTCCAGGATCCTCTCCATTTCGGCTTGATCCTTGTCTTTCACCATCGTGCCATGTTCGCGCATGCATTTCTCGAGGCGGCCGTTGCAAAGGTAGTTGGACTTACCCACCAGTTGGGTGGCCTGAAACGATGCATACTTGGAGAGCTCCGGAGCAGACTGGAATATCCGGCGGCAGAGTTCGAGATCCTTGTTGAGAATCTGGTTTTGCAGGGCGATTGTGTGCGTGGATATGATGAGCTTCCGTTTCTCCTCAACCGATTGGATGATTCCCGGAATAAGGTAGGCCAGGCTCTTTCCGACTCCTGTTCCGGCTTCAAACAGCAGTGATTGGTTTTCGGAAATCGCCTCCGCCATGGCCAATGCCATTTTCTCCTGTTGGGGGCGATGCTCCAGCTTGAGCTTGTCGCAGAGAATCCCATCGTTTCCGAATACGGCCGTTGCGAGCTCCATAACCCGTGGGTCGTGGAACGGGGACTCTTCAGTGAATGCGTTTTGTGCGAAACCGATCACAGATGGAACAATATGGTTGGATGCGCGAATCAGCGCCAGTTAACGGGGAGAGGTTTCCGAGATTTTTGACGGGGAGTCAAGGACGGCAGTCCGGAAAGCGGGTGCGCACGGTCATGCTGGCTGATCCATTCGCGTGCCTTGAGTTGAAGAGCCGACCATCTGTCCCAAGGGAACTCCGGAGCGTGTGCGATCTGTCGCAGGATACTTCTCCACTCGAGTTGGATGCGTTCAATATCACCGGTCTTGACATCTTCACTGAGAAAACCTGCGAAGGACTTTGAATCTGAGAATGTCTGGTAGATGAGGTCGGACGCGCCTTCGCCGTATTCTTCGGGGACCCCGATCTTCAGGTATCCCGGGTAGGTGGCGTTTCCATAGGCTTCCCGTGATACATAACTGAGCCGTGATCCGAGGTCGCCGATGGAATCAAAGCGATGCCCGGCTCTCAGGTTCGCGAGGTCCCATATCAGCGCTTCGATCGGGTAGTCCACGTCTTCCAATGCGGCCGCGACGGCCAAACCTTCGCCGTGGTTGAAGAAGCTGAACAAGACTCCTCTCCGTGTGGGTTGGGCGTCTTTGTCAATGAGGCCGAGGCTCTCCCAGATATGGGCGATGGACCTGCGTGACTCGGTCGGGGTGGCCGGGCGCTGAAGTTCGCGTATGCTGGTCCGGGTGAAGCCGTCGATTACCTGACGTTCAGGTGGATTGAAAAGGAGGCGGTTCCGCCGGTCCTTGCGGGCCAGAATCCTTGCCGCGGAGAGGTCGATCCGGGCGTAGAGGGTTCCACCGCGTTCAACCAGCGCATGCAGCGATCCGCCGGAAGTGATGAGCGGAATGGTGTGGTTGAGGTGTTGCTCGATATCCTCGAGACTCAGAAACTTCGGGACCTGAATCTTGCGCTGCTCTCCCTTGCCCAATGTTGACCGGAGACGCGCCCGGTAGTTTTTGGCAAGCTGCAGCTTCTTGTGTTCGGTCTGCCGGGGAAATTGGGCGATGGCCCATTCTTTACCGTAGATCTTGTGACCACTGCTGTTACGGAAGAGCAGGCAGGTGGATCCTGTGTCGCTGAAACGGAGGGCATCCGCCACCTGGTTTGAGTGCTTCCATGATCCGCGGTGGTGGTAGAGGGTGTGTTCAAGCGATGCGGGAACCGGGCCTTTTCTCCTTTCCCAGACGCCATCCGAGTTGAGGATCTCGATCACGGTGTTCGCATCGTCCGGAAGAATCGACGGGCGGCTGCGTTCAGTCTCAGCGGATGGTCTGGCTGTCTCCCCTTGAGACAGGGAGTCGAAGCCGAGTGAGACAGGAGTATCGGAGAAGAGTGAGCGTGCGAGGAGCTCGGCCGCTTCCTGGGGTCTCCGGTTATCGGATTGGATGCGGTGCATGACCCCAATGAAGGATGGCCAGTCAATCTGCGGTGTGCGCCGCAGGTGGATCGGAGCGGCATCTTCAAGCCTGGGTTTGCCGGGCAGCGTGAGCACGTAGCCACGCTCATCCAGCCCGCGCCGTCCGGCTCTTCCGAACATTTGGAGCAATTCATCGGATCGGACCATCGAGACCTGTTCGTCCTGCCGGTATTCCCGGTCCGCAACAATGACTGAGCGCATCGAAAAATTGATTCCCGCTCCCAGACCAGTGGTAGCGACCACCACCCGTAGCTGGCCTGCCTTTGCGAGCGGCTCGATGAGGCCTGCCCTCTGCCGGTAGCTGAGCCCGCTATGGTGAAATGCGATCCGGTTGCGCAGGAGCTTGGAGAGGCTGTCTCCAGCAAGCATGGATTGCTCGGGACTGAGTTCCAGCGGATCATCCTGCGGAAAACTGGCGGCGAGCTGGCGTGCGATCCGCTCGCTGTCTTTACGGTGGGGAGCGAAGAGCAGAATGGGGCCAAGTCCGGCGTTGAGCGCTCTGGCGATGTTTTCCGGCCAGTATCCGAATATGGTTTTCGGGATGCGGTTCGTCAGCCCTTCGAGAAACACTTGTTCCTGCGGAACCGGGCGCTCGCGATGCCGCACGAGCCTGACCTTTCTCCCGATCCGTTCGAGCCACTGCAGAAGGGTTTCGGGGTTGCCCACGCTTCCGCTTAGCAACAACAGTTGGGTGGAAGGAGCTGCCAGAATAATCGCGGTTTCGTAATTGATGCCGCGGGACGCATCCGCGATCATCTGGTATTCGTCGATGACAATGATGGCGGGTGTGTGTCCGCGTTGCAGACGGGCTTTTTGTGTTTCGAGTGTCGCGATCAACACCGGTGCATCGAGGTTTTCGGCAATGTCCCCGGTGGAGATGCCGACATTCCATTTTTTTGCCCGCCATTCCATGAGCTTGTCGTTGGCAAGTGCTCGGGTGGGAACGGTGAAAACCGCTTGTCCACGCACAGCCCCGCTTTTCATGAAAAGCTCGAATATGAAAGTCTTTCCAGCGCCGGTCGGCGCATCGACGATCACGTCCCAACCCCCTTGAAGGAGGCGGACCGCCTCCTGTTGCCAAAGATCGGGGATCGTCAGCGCGAGATCGAGCGACTGACCTTCGAAAGCAGAGGATGCGATGGTGTCCCGGGGCACGGAAGTCATGGAATCAAACGGTTTCAGGTCGAATGCACGCCCGCCCTGCGGGTGATCTCGGATACAACAAGGTAGAGATCGTTTTTTTCAAGCATTCCGAGCAATATTCCGGTTTTTGAGTCGGTTACCGGAAGCGAGGGCTGTCCGGTCTCCGAGAAGGTGCGGAGCGCATGGGGCAGGTCGAAGGATGCATCAAGCGTGCGGATGTCCTCCCTCATGATGTCCCGTGCGATTATCGAATCCGCCAACACCCGCTCCTTTAAGTAGGGTCTCACATCCTGCAAAAGGATGGAACCGAGAAAACGTCCATCCGGGTCCGTCACTGGCAGCATGTCTTCACTGGCGCGGAGGAAACGGGTCGCGATCTCACCGAAGGTGCTGGATGGAAGCGTTCGCGACCCTTGGGGGCGCACAATCTCGCTGACAGTGAGGGTTGCGATGTCTTTGTCGAACACGCTTTTGGGGCCCGATTGGAGCGATTCGAGGTAGAGCGATGCTCCTCCGAGGCTACGGGCGATCGAATACGAAAAGAGTGTGGATGCGGTGAGCGGGATGAGGATGCCCGGGTGCAGGCACATTTCGAAAAGGAGGAACACCGCCATGAATGGGGCATGAGTGGCTGCCGCAAGAAAGCACCCCATACCGACCAGTGCCGATACTTCAGGCGGAATGATTGCGAATCCGAGTTGGTGGAGCAGGACACTCCAAAGGTATCCCAGGGATGCTCCGACAAGCAGTGAGGGAGTGAATACACCGCCGACAGTACCGGACCCGAAAACTACCGTCACCGCGAGAATCTTGAGCAGGGCCAGCATGCCGATGGTCTGCCATGTGAACATGCCGTCTAGCATCCCACGGATGACGCTTTGTCCGTTTCCTGCCACTTCAGGATGGAATGCGGCTATCAGACCAAAAAGAAGACCACCGATACCCATTTTGATTGGCAAGGGAAGGCGGATCGGAGCAAAGATACGTTTCCCGGCCTTGAGGGTGGCGATAAACAGGGGTGCCGCAAATCCGCAGAAGATTCCCAGGACTGCGAATAGAAGAACCGATTGGAATCCGGATTCAAATGGAGTCTGTATGGAGTAGGATACCAGGTTCGGGTCAATGGCGCGAATGGTTATTGTCGATGCGACACTTGCCACCAGTAGCGGCCCAAGACTCTCGACTGCGATCGATCCGATGATGATCTCGGCAACGAAGATCGCACCCCCAATCGGTGCATTGTAGGCTGCTGCCACCCCGGCCGCCGCACCGCATGCCACGAGAAGCCGCAGTCTGGCAGGAGGTTCTCTTAACAGCCTTCCCAGAATCGAAGCTCCAACGGCGGCGAGTTGAACGAGCGGACCTTCGCGCCCGATGGAAACCCCTGACCCGATCGAGCAAGCGGCTGCCACGGACTTCAGGATGCTCGGGCGGGCTGGGACATCGCCGTTGCCTAGTGCGACTGCTTCCATATAGTCAGTGGCTTGCCGGGTGTCGATCCGTTTGCCGGCCATGAGCAATAGACCTGCGAGGGCACTCCCTATTGTGGGGATGAGGATCCGCTGCAGCAGACTCAGGTGTTGGAATGCGTCGACATAACCCTTTGAAGAAGTTCCGGTCATCAGGTGATTGATGCCATGGACCAGCTCCTTGAATAAGTAAGAGGATAAGGCTCCTGCCACCCCAATGACGACTGCCAGAAGAAAAACGCGGTGGCGGGATCCGATGCGTGCCCTGGACAGCAGGCTAAGCGCCAGATATACCCAGCGTAGGCGTTTTGAATCCCGAAGGCCAGGTGCTTGTGTGGATTCGGATGACATCCGGAATAGTGAATGGAATGAAAGGGCGTGTTGGAAAAAAGCTGGATGGGTGGATGCGCTTAGCTTGAGGAACCGTTGATTGTCAGGATCATTCAGATATCAGCCAAAACCGAGCTTAGGATTTGCGATAATGCGTTCGGACCGGGAGCCTGAAGAATCCGTGAGGCAAGGTTCTGCTTCCTGAACCCGTGGGCGAATGCTTTCATCACGCTCAGGTAGGTTTCGATAGATTGAGGAGGAATGCCCATAAGAAGAACGATGCGAACCGGCTTACCGGACGAATCCCAGAGGATTTCATGGTCAAGTCTTCCCGCCGCCAGCACCATGCCTGATACGTTTCGGGATCTGGCATGCGGAATAGCGACTCCGTGTCCGATGTGTGTGCTCGACTCCTTCTCGCGCAGAAAGACTTCCTTTAGAAAATCTTCGGAGTGGGTGATCGCTGGAAGCCCCTTCATCCCATCCATCAGGATTTGGATGGCGTCCTGTGCATTGGATGCGATCAGCGGACAGAGGACGTGATCGGGTCGCATGGGTGGCAAAGAGGGCCTGCTCATTCTACGAAAAACAAACCGTAAGGTGTGTGTGTGGTCAAGAGGTAATACCCGTGAAGTGACAACCAACAAAAACCACGGCTATTTTTAGCTAGGTGATTTGACAGGGGGAGGGCGATGGAGAAAATAGGTAAGAGAAGGGGGTAATATGAAGCGAAAGCGAATCATTGTCACAGATGGTATCTATCACTTGATGAGCCGTTGTTGCCTGAGTGAGCACTTGCTTGAGGATGGGGAGAAGGAGATGTTCATCCGGATGATGCGCCGGCAGGCGGCGTTCTGTGGGGTGGACCTTCTGGCCTACTCGATCATGTCGAATCACTTTCATATTCTGGCGCGTGTGCGGCATGAGAAGCCGCAGACGGATCAGGAGATATTGCGGCGTTTCCGTCTGCTGCATGAGGGCGGACGCCTCTCGCCCTATTCGATGACTCCGGATGCGCTGGAGAAGGCGCTGGAGCGCAATGACGATTTGGCTCAGCGTGTGCGCGAGGCCTTGCTGGCGCGAATGGGGGATGTGTCGGTGTTCATGCGTGAGCTCAAGCAGCGTTTCAGCATTTGGTATAACCACCAGAATGGAAACCGTGGCACCTTGTGGATGGATCGCTTCAAGAGCCTGGTGGTGGAGCCTTCGCTGCATGCGATGGCGACTGTGGCAGCCTACATCGACCT
>JAPXRV010000101.1:0-11428 GCA_033813415.1 Opitutales bacterium
GAAGATTAAACTCTTCGGTACTGATTGGCATGTTACGTCAATTTCCCTTTCTCTGACTGAGCAATTCTGAAATACGTGGGGCTAGACCATCCAATGGAATAACCTCGTCAACAAGACCCTTTTCGGCAACAGAACGCGGCATGCCGTAGACAACGCAAGTCGCCTCGTTCTGCGCCAGTGAAATGCAATTTCCCCTCTTGCGGATTCGATCAACTCCAGCCGTTCCGTCCTCACCCATACCGGTCATGATCACCGAGATAATGCCGCCCAGATAAGATTCCGCCACGGACTCAAAAAGGACGTCCACAGAGGGTCTGCATGAATTCACGGGTGGATCATCGTTCATGCGGAGGCGATACGCCGTCGTTAACCCGGAGCCTTCCCTTTCCAAAACCATATGACGGCCGCCGGGAGCGATGTATACAGTATCATTGCGGATTACTTCACCATCTGCGCCTTCCTTGACGGACAATCCGGTCTTCTTCGAAATGAACGAGGCAAGGGACGCAGTAAAAAACGCAGGCATGTGCTGCACCACCAGAATCGGGCATCCGATACGCTTGGGCATGAGCGAAAAGAGGCGGTTCAACGCATTTGGCCCACCGGTCGATACCCCGATGACCACCAAGGATCGATCCGGGTCGAAACTGACGACCTTGCGGAGCGCGTGCACCGGTGCGGCAGGCTGGACCGGACTTGATACATGCGGCTTCGCTTCCGGCGGTGGCGCCGCTTTGTGATCGGGATGAGGCTCCCTCGCGGGGAAGAGAACCGAACGCGCCGTGATCGCTGACACGCTTCGCCTCACCCTCACCAGCCGGACGATACGGACCAACTCCTGCCGCAGTTGTTCCATGCTCTCATCAATACTTCTGGTCTTGGGCTTGGGAATAAACTCAAGCGCCCCCAACTGCAGGGCCTCCACTGTGGTATCGGCATCTGCCGTGGTCACGCCACTGAGCATCACCACCGCCGTTCCCGGATAAAGCTTGCCGATCTCCTTGAGCGCATCCAAGCCATCCATTCTTGGCATGCATACGTCCAACAGCACCAGATCCACCGGCTGCCGCTTCAGGATCTCGAGTGCGAGCACCCCATCGGATGCCGCACCCACAATTTTTGTGCCGTCCACCTTTTCCACAGCCATGCTGAGGATCTTGCGATACAGCGCGGTATCGTCGGCAATCAACACACGAATGTCTGAATCAATTCCCATGGGTTCTTAAAACAACAGCAATAGAGTTATGTCAGATACCCGCCCGGTCATGCTCTTCGAAAGAATCATGACTGAGTAAGGCGGGGCGTTTTCCTGTCAAAAATCGACTCAATCAAGTTGAGCAGCTTCACCTTGTCGAACTTCATCTGGTAGGCGTCCATCTGAGTCTCCTTGGCGAGGGATTCATGGTTCTGATCCTGTCTTGCGGAAAGCCCGATGAATGGCAGGTGCTTGTGGCGCTCACTGTGCCGGACTTTTCCGCACAGATCAAATCCGCTGGTGCCTGGGAGCTCCACATCCGAAATCACGACATGGTAGTTGCTTTCCGAAAGCTTTTCCCAAGCCTGAGCCGCATTTCTCACTTCAACGACTTCTCCGAATATCTTGCGCAGGAAGTCGCTTTCCACTGTCCGGAAGAACACATTGTTATCGACCAATAACGCACGCAAATGACGGAACCGGTCAGGGTAAGCCGCCGGTTTGAAAACCTCCGGATCAACGGACTCAAAGAGACTATAGATGTCGACGAGCAGGACGAGTGCGTTGTTGATGAAAGTCGATCCAAGAATACCAACCCCGCTGATGGTTTCGCGGTCCAACTCCACCACGGTCTGAACCGTATCCACAATCTGAGTCGCCACAATACCCATTGGCTTCGCCAAAAGCTTGGGAACCAGCACATACAAATCCTCGGGAGCCTGTTCGGGTTTAGCGATGGGCATGTGGTCATGCATCCGCACCAACCGCAATGAACGCCCTCCCAATTTCAGGTATTCACCTCTTCCGATATGCTCGATGTCGGAAGCCTTGATCCGCTCAATTCGGGCCACCGTCGAAAGGTTGATGGCAAACAACTCCAGCCCTTCGTTTCGGAAAAGCAGCAAAGATTCACTGTCCGAACTCCGCAACTGGTTCGCCAGATCCGCCGCTGATTGCGCTTCGATCTCGCTCTCGGCGAACTTCAAGCGGGCCATAGTCGCAATTCCCTGAATATCCACAATCATGGCGACCTTGCCATCTCCCATGATCGTCACACCCGAATAGCAACCCACCTGCTTGAGGTAGACGCTCAAGGGCTTCACCGCGATCTCCTCGCTGTCGAGTAGCTCGCTCACGATCAATCCATACTGATGGTTGTCGAGATTCAGAACGAGGACGTAGCCACTTTCCCAGTCCGATGAGCCACCATGCTCACCATCCTGAGTCTTCAACTCGAGAACATCGGCAAGGTTGATCAACGTCAGCAGCGAATCCCGCAGACGCAGCACCCGGCTACCGCGGATGATCTCGGGTTTGTTCTTGCCTCCGAGACGGACAACCTCCTCCAGATTCACCTGCGGCACTGCAAACCTGCGTCCACATGATCCGACGATCATCGCCGGAATGATGGCAAGCGTAAGGGGTAAGCGCAGGGAAATACGGGTGCCCACTCCGACCTCGGAGTCGATATCAACAAATCCACCCAGTCCTTCTATGTTGGTCCGAACGACATCCATTCCGACTCCACGCCCGGATACATCGCTGACTTTCTCAGCCGTCGAGAACCCTGGTAGGAAAATAATGGTGAGAGCCTGACGATCGGACATCTTGGCGGCATCCTCCGGCTTGAGCACTCCCTTCTCGATCGCCTTTTGCTTCAGCTTCTCGGGATTCATGCCACGACCGTCATCGATGATCTCGATCAGTACCTGTCCGCCAACATGCTTTGCCGTGAGCCGGACATGGCCTTCACGGGACTTGCCCATCCGCTCACGTTCTTCCGGCAACTCAATTCCATGGTCTGCACAATTCCGGATAAGGTGAGTAAGAGGGTCTGAAAGTGCCTCTACTATGGACTTGTCCAACTCCACATCCTCACCCTCAATATCCAGCAATATCTCCTTACCGAGCTTCATCGCCAGGTCACGGATGATGCGGGTGAATTTTCCAAAAATGACCCCCAATGCCTGCAACCGCGTCTGCATGACCTTCTCATGCATGTCGGAGGTTACCAGATTAATGTTCTGGATTATACTTTGCAGCCCGGCGATTTCCTGCCCATGGTTCTCCGATATGCGGATCAACTGATTACGGCTCAGCACCATTTCGCCGGCAAGATTCATGAGTGCATCCAGAAGCGACACATTCACACGGATGGTCTCATCCGCACGCTTCACCTTCATTCTTGAAGCTGGCGCAGTGGATGCCTTTACCGCCAAGGGCTCCGAGGCGGCTCCACCGTGTTCATCCTCGTCTTCGTGTAATCTATCATCGCTTCCGCTTACCGGTTCGGACTTGGTGTCATCTTCCACCACTTCGAGGAAGACTTCGTCCTCGCGACCCTCCGGCGCCTGGACGCCCGGATTGGTTCCAAGCCATTCCTTGATCAGCCCGGCATCGATTTCCTCAACCTGGGCCGCCGGAATATCGAAAACACTGGTGATCATGTCCGGTGATCCCATCACCGTTGTAAATAGAAACGAGCACACCAAATCTGTCGTCAAAGCATCATCGAGACCGCTGATGCTGGAGAAATCGAAATAGGCGTCCACAAACTCACCCAGACTCTCGATTTCCTTGAAATAGTCATAGGGTGTGCGTCCTTTCTCCTTCACATCCTTGTTCATGAACAAACGTATCACAAACACGAGATGCCCGTGTTGCATCGCGTTCTTGAGGATGTAGGGATCCAGCCGGAAGCGTTTGAGCGAGTCCGGCAACTTCACTTGCTGCGGCGCCGGAGCTCCTTTGTCCTGAGCTGACTTCGTCCCTCCTTTTGCGGCTGGAAGAAAAGTATTGAGTTGCTTGACCTCTTCTTCGATCGCCACCTCCGCGCAATGCTGCGGATCGTCGATCATGAGCTTGAGTTTGTCGGTGCTTGCCAGAAGCACATTGACCATATCACGGTTCGGAGCCAGTTGACCCTCCCGAACGAGTGCCATGAGGTTTTCCATCACATGGCTGAGCTTGGAAATCTGATCAAAGCCAAAGAACCCGGATGAACCTTTGATGCTATGGACGCCACGGAAGATCGTATTCACTCCCTCAGAGTCATGAGAGGCGGATTCCATCGCCAGGATTTCAGGCTCAATGGCTTCAAGGTGTTCCTTCGACTCCTGAATGAATATACCGATCAGTTCGTTATCTACCATGGCAGAATTCTCCAACTCGTATCAACCGGAATTGCGGAAACCCCGGCCCGTCAGTTCCCGACTCTTTCGACGCCAAACACATCATTCAACTTGAAGATGGTGAACAACCATTTCACCGTCTCCGTGCATTCAACAACACGAAAACCCCACTGCTTGCGCTTGCATTCCTGATAGAGACCAATCAGCAGATTGAGCCCCTGGGAATCGATCGTTTCCACCCCCTCCAAATCCAGCTCGATCTGAGAGACCGATCCCTCGTTCTCCGCGACCAGTTTCTTGAACTCGGCGTTCATCCTTTCGATGGAGGTCGAAAGAATATTCTCTCCGACCTTTATCCGGAGCTTTTTGTCGACAACTTCGTTTTTCATGTTGGATCAGACTATGCAGGTTACAGTGTCATCAAATCCGGGATCACCTAGTCCACCCGGGTTTCAGTATTGAGGACTTCAGATAGATTGAGGAGGATCAGCAATTGATCCGAAAGGCGTACCACCCCACGCACGTAGCGTTTATCGAGCCGGTTATCGCTCTGATTTGGAGTTTGAATGATGCTTTTGGCATCAATCGGGAGCACATCGCCGATCCGGTCGACCAGGAGCCCAACCTTGTCAGCTATGGTGCGCTCGTTCAAGGAGACCGAAGTAGGATTGTTCTCCAGCTCGGATGCCGTCTTGAGCACGATACAGTTCCCGAGGCCACCCCTTTCGTTTTCGTCAAAGGAAAGACGCCGGGCGAGATCCATCACAGTAACCACCTGCCCCCGCAGGTTCAAAACCCCGGCGATATAAGGGGGCACTTTGGCCACGGAGGTCAATTCGAGATTCTGAATGATCTCACGCACGAGCAGGATGTTGATTCCAAAAAGGTCTCCACCCAGATAGAACGTCATGTATTGCTGCTGTGAACTCGGTGTCATGATTCAGTTGGATGACTTTTTCGGGGATCTCTCGGGGAACACTGGTTAACCGGATATTTTGTTACCATGCATTCCCGTCAAAATGGGTATCGGCTGAATGAGCTCCAAGTTAAGACCGATATTCCCAAATTGTTAAACAGGCAAGCGACTCACATCACTTTGAGCACCCTTCCTTACAAAATTATCATCAAAAACCGGAATTCCGGAGCAAAAGACCAGCGTATGCACTCAACCCGACAGCCCCTCGATGACGCCGACAATGGGTAAAAACATCGCGATCACCAGAAAACCCGCCAACAAAGCCAGCAATACAATCATCGCAGGCTCGAGCAGGGCCACAAGCGTGGTGGTGCGATCGTGAACCCTTTCCTCAAGATCATCCGCCGCTTCCTCAAGCATGACCGGCAACTTTCCTGTCTCTTCTCCGACTTCCATGAGTCCGGCGAGCATGGGTGGCACCAATGGATGCTCTCCCATCAAACGCGCGAGCCCATCACCTTCCTCCACCCCACGTCGCATATCCAGAATCGCATCCGAGATAACCCGATTACCAGCCACCGAGGCCGCTCCATCCATGGCATCCAGCATGGGCTGACCGCTGGATAGCATCGTTGACAATCCGCGAGCCACCCGGACAAATGCCATCTCCCGCTCCAATCCGCCCCAGACCGGAAACTGCAACAACAAACGGTCCCGCATCTTGCACACGGATTCGATTCGAAAAACCAACGGAAGCACCATCACCACCAAGGCCAACGCTAACAGCATCCATATTCCGTGAGCCTGAATCTCCCGGCTGAATGCCATTACCCATCGGGTGGGTCCCGGAAGCGGCGCCCCATTCAGCAAGCCCTCGTAGAGCACCTCGAAACGTGGAATCACACCCACCACCAAAGCAGCAACTATCCCCAATGCCAAAATCCCTACGGTCAATGGATAGGCCATCGCACCCCGGACTTTCCGGGACAAACGCACCCGATTATGCAGGTAGGCTGCCATACGCTTCAAGGCATCACCGAGGGCACCGGCGCGCTCACCGGCCCGGATCCCCTGCACCGTCATCCCGTCAAATACCCCCGGGAAACATGTCATGGCGTCGGACAGAGCATGCCCGGATCGAACCATGTCCAGCATGCGCTCCCATACACCGCGAAGGGATCGTTTTGACTCCTGACGTATCAGAATCTCCAATCCACGGGACAAGGGCACCCCCGCACAAACGAGCCCCGACAATTGACGCATCCACATGGCCACGCATTCCCGACCGGCACGCGTCCGGTCCACTCCAAACTCCCGATGACGCTGCGTGCCCATCCCAGATGTCAGCCCTCTTCAGACGGCGGCAGCGGCAGATGCAATGCAACCGTTGTGCCCGCCTGCTCCATGTCCTCACTGCGCGCCACCGACTCAATACCGATTTGCCCGCCATACGATTCCACCAGTTTCTTGACCAACGGCATGCCGTATCCAGTGCCCTGCTCCTTGGCAGTGCCAGGTCTCCGGGTCATCTTGTGCGGATCGAAAATCACCGGCACCATATACTGGGGAATCCCCATGCCATGGTCCCGGATCAGCAGCTCCACATACGACTCCTTCTGAACGGCCTCCACCTCAACCTGTGAATCCGGGTAGGAATACTTCACCGCATTACTCACCAGATTACTCAGGACCACGTTCACAAAAGATACCCGCTCGACAAACACCGTGATTCCTGAAGGCACATTCAGGTTAACCTGAATGTGTTTATCACGGAGGTTGCGTTCGAACAGGTACAGCGACTCCTTGACCATCGGAAGCAATTCCTGAGCCTGCATGTCCGGCATGCTGGTCGCCTCGTCCATCAAGCCGCGCTTACGAACCAACTCGATGATCGACACACACTGATCCAAGGTCCGGATCAAGGTCTTTGACACCATTCCGAAGGAAACATCCCCATCCTCGGTCAGCTCGACCAGACCGCGACAGGCCACAATCGGATTCTTGAGATCGTGGGAGAGGATGTGAATCATCTCCTGCTGTTCCTCCACCTTTTTCATCATGCGCTCCGCCTGATCCAACGCATTGATCTGAGTCGTCACCCGCGCATGAAGCTCCGCCGCAATGAAAGGCTTGGTGATATAGTCTATCGCCCCTGCCTGAAAGGCGTCACGCATGTCGTCGAGTTCATTACTCGCGGTCAGGAACATGATAGGAATATGACGGAAGCGCCGATCGGCCTTCAGCCTCTTGCACACCTCAATTCCATTGATTCCGGGCATCTTCAGATCGAGCAGGATGAGATCCGGAATTTCCTTTTCGACCCGCATAAGCGCCTCCTCACCAGAAGAGGCCTTCGTAATGTCGAAGTTTTGCTTGGAAAGAATCTTCTCAAGCACCCTCCGGTTGAAGGCGATGTCGTCCACCACCAACACCTTTCTCTGGACTGATTGCGTCAATTCCATATTTCTCCGCTTGAGTATAGGGCAATTTACCCGCATTTATCGAGTGCATAAATATAGCGTTCCCGCAACACCAGAATTCACCCCGTCTCGCCGTGGCATCCAAGCAACAAAAAATCCCGAATGCGATCCTCCTGATCGAGGAGAGCGAGACGTTCCGCCTCCTATACCGGACCATTCTGAAAGCGTTGGGTGTCGCAAAGGTGGTTGAAGCGGTTGACGGAATCGGTGGCTACCGCGAATTCGTGATGGGTCAATTCGACATTGTTATCATGGCCTACCGTCTTCCAAGGAAAAGCGGACTCGAAACCCTCCGCGAGATCCGCGCCACCCGCAGGGATGCCAGAATCATCATGCTCACGACAGAGAATGACAAAAAGACCGTCCTGGAATGCATCAAAGCAGGCGCCCGCTACTACATTCAGAAAGATCTCAGCGCCCGTGAGCTCAAAACCAAGCTGAAGGAAGTATTCAATCTCATCCTGTAGGCCGGATACCGTCGAGGGATCTCACAGCCCCTCCCGAGCTGAGATCTCCGCCTTGTTGGCCGTTCCACTCTGACCGACCCAACGCATTCGCAACGACAATCCTGCCTATTGGAAGATGTCGCCTGCGGCTCGGAGCATTCTCTCCCATCCTCGGGTCCTGGGGTCTCTGCGTGAGATCATCATCTTCTTCAATCCTGTAGATCCTGTTAATCCTGTCCAAATAAGAAGAATTCTTTTTATCCACGGAGGACTCGAAGAGCACGAAGAAAGAAGATCTCTTCTCCAACCTTCGTGTGCTTTCCGGGTAGTGCCGGCGGTTGCCCGCCGACACCCCCACAGACCCGGACGAGCGCAATTAACGCATCCGGTTCCTCACAGAGAAGGGTTCGCTAGGACGGGAGTGACCATTGCAGTTGATCGGGTCGGTGGCCATGAACGATGCGTGGGGGCGACAGAGCGAAGTAGCCGAGGGTGCGCCACAGGCGTGCGCCGTTGAGCCCCTCCCGGCTGCGTCGCATGAGCCAGTAATGCCATCGACGCGTTACTGCGTGGTGGAAGTTCGCAAGAGCCCGGTAATTACCCCGGATGCCGTAGTAGGCATAGTGCCCCTGAAGCTTCGCGCACAGCTGCGTATGTTGATCCCGCAAGGGGCGATGACGATTACTCTTACACCACTGCTCCACTCGTTGCAGCGCAGCACGGAACTTCTTGCCCTGAGTCTTGCGCTTCACCGCATACCCTCCTTTGCGTGTCTTACCCCAGTAATGGGTAAAGCCCAGGAAGTCGAAGGTCTGCGGCTTTTGTCCGCTTTTCCAAGGGTGTCGGAAGTCCACGATGCGCGTTTTCTCCGGATGGATCGTCAGACCGTAGCCCGCAAACCGGGTACGGATGCGCTCCAGCAGGGTTTCCGCTTCGGCGCGTTCCGAACAGACCACAACAAAGTCGTCAGCGAAGCGTACCAATGACGCCTGCGCCTTCAACTCCGGTTTGATCTCCTCTTCGAACCAGCGATCCATCACCTCATGCAGGTAGATATTGCTCAACATCGGTGAGATCACCCCTCCCTGCGGCGTTCCAGCCTCCGGATACGTCACCGTACCGGATTCCCACACACCGGCTTTGAGCCATTTGCCAATCAACCGGTTAATCACTCCATCTCCTATCCGTCGGCTCAGTACTTCACGCAGCTGCTCATGTGGGATCGTGTCGAAGTATTGTCGCACGTCCACGTCGAGCACCCATCCCCCTCCCATCGCCATCGCCTCACGGCGTACCGCTTCGAGGGCCTGATGTGTCGAACGCTTCGGGCGAAAACCATAGGAACAGTCCTTGAACTCAATCTCATAGACCGGCTCCAACAGCATCACCACTGCACGCTCCAGCACCTTGTTCTCCACGGTCGGTATCCCGATAGGACGCGTCTCCGTTTCGTTCTTGGGAATGTACGCCCGCTTCACCGGCGCTGCACGGTAGCTGCCATTCTTGGCTCGCTCCAGCAGTCCACGCAGGTTCTGCTCCAGATTCATGCCATAATCGGCCACACTCTGTCCGTCCACTCCCGGGGCACTGTCACGGCGCACCCGGCGATAGGCCTCCCTCATCCACGGTTCATCCATGTGATGACTCAAGGTGGTGAGCGGGCTTGCCGCGTATTTCCTTGCCATTTGTGCTATGTGCCTCTGGCGCGTTGAGACGCTACTCAGGGGCCGTTTCTCCCCCGCGTCTGCGCTTCTGACACTTCCTCCTCTGTGGTTGTCCCCTTCGCTACTCACAGGCTCCCTCCAGATTTGGTTTCCCTGCTTTCAATCGCTACTATGAGACAACTAAGACTGCCCCTCGCGTCTTCCCGTCCGCTTCGGTTTCCCTCGCAAAACGGGCTCTGCTGATGCTCCCTCTCTTGTTCGCTCGCGCCCGCTACAGAGAGCTTCGCGGGCACGCCAGGACGTTGTTCATCCGGTTTCGTCCATCTCCGGCTTCTTGTCAGCAGAACGCGGGGGGCTCTCCCAGCTTCCCCGGATACCCCGGTGTGCCTCTGCCCCGCTCTCGGATCCCGGCCCAGCCTCCATGCACATGGCCCGCGTGGCTCCATGACCACGTCTTACTGCGTACATGTCAGTGCTGCCCCCCCTTACACAACCAGGAAGGCCCGGACTATCATCAAAATTTCGGGATTCTATCACGCGGCTTTGACATTCACTCCATACGCTTCGTGCGGCCCTTGCGGACGCGCTACGCAATGTTCGCTTCCGAGCGGTTGCCAGCCTTTCTCGGGCGGGATTGTTTACCCGCCGGGTATCAATGTCGTGTTTCACTTCGCTTTCCTTTTCCTTTACTCAGTTCCCCACAACCAGGTGTTCTGGCGCGATGCGTCCTTTGTGGCAAAAAATCTCTTCTTCTGCATACTAACATCTGGTCAAAAGGCACGACCTTCTGGCCACTCGGATACCGGAACACTCACGCCTTCCGCTACGGGGGAGAAGGCATCCGATCCATCTTCCTTGGGGTCTTGGGGTCTCTGCGTGAGAACATCTTCTTCTTCAATCCAACAACGCCGGTTCGGAACGCTTACGCGTCCCGCTACGGAAGAGCTCCGTTTTCTATGTGATTTTTTGTGGCTAAGATTCTTTTTCCAATCCGAGAATCCGGGAGACGGAAATCTCACGATTTCCGCTACAGGGAAAATGATCTCTGTCCATCTTCCTTGGCGGCTTTGCGTCTTGAGTGCAGACGCTGCATGCAGCGTCAAGCGGGCGTGAGACACCTTTTCATGATCTGGACCATCGATGGAGAGGGGTTCAGCCCGTTATAATCGGCGGGGCATGCACACCGGTGCATATAAGAATGGCTTATTTCAGATCCAATTTGTATTGCCCGGACTGAATCAAACGGGCACTTTGTCCGTTATACTATAGATTGCAAGGTAATGCCCCTCCTGAATCAGGATCCCGTGAAAAACATGAAGGGATTTCCGTGGATTCAGGATACAACCCGAGGAAAAACATGGATCGCAGGAGCTTCATCAAACTAGGAGTCAGTTCTGGAATCATTGCCACCAGCGGCATGCGTGGTCTGATGGCTGACACAATTTCCCCATCCGGAATACCTGACATGGTCGCGGTTCGAAACGGGGCACCCGCCCAAATGCTCGATGCTGCGCTCAAGGCGTTCGGAGGCATGAAGTCTTTCATCAAGCCCGGCCAACGCGTGTGCGTGAAGCCCAACATCGGATGGGACAAGAG
>JAPXRV010000102.1:0-11292 GCA_033813415.1 Opitutales bacterium
CCACGGATGCGTTCCGTGAATCAAATCGGGCTGATATCGGCGTGTTCATAGTAAGGTGCGGGAATAATCGATGATGGGAACTAAATCGACGAAACTCCGAATAAGTCAAGGAGGTATGTTGGTTTTTCCGTTGCAGAAGGCACATCCCTCGTAATAATATGATGACCGGGGTGGGTATTAGGCGCCCGGATTATATCGACAGCTTACCGTGGACTACAGTTTCATCATCCCTGTAAAGGATCAGTGGTCGCTCACCCGCGACATGCTGCTTAGCCTGATGGCGCATACCCGGCAATACATGAAGCGGGCGGAGGTCCTGATTGTGGATGATGGCAGCGGGGAGGAGACTGCAGGGATGCTCGATCGCCTCAAGGAGCCCTGCAGGGTGATCCGGAACGGAATTAACCTTGGATACGCGGCTTCCAACAATCGCGCGGCCGACGAGGCAAAGGGTGAGGTGTTGGTGCTGCTCAACAACGACCTGCTGCTCACGAAGGGGTGGTTTGAACCGCTTCTGGCTGCGCACCGGACCGAAAAAAAGCTGGGTCTGGTCGGGAATGTGCACATCAACGCCTTCACCGGAGCGGTGGACCACATGGGGAAGTTCATGGATCCGGAAGGGTTGCCGCGGCACTACGGTCAGATGCATGAAGATCTTTTCCCATGTGAGCCGGACATCGGTTTTATGGAGTTTCCGTCGGTCACGGCCGCATGTTGGATGATTCCGAGACGGGTTTTTGTTGGTTTGGATGGTTTTGATTGTCAGTATCGCAATGGCTTCGAGGACGATGATTTTTGCCAACGTCTTCGCCAAAGTGGATTGCGGACAGGAGTGGCTTTCAAAAGCCGGATATACCACTATGTCAGTCGATCGGAAGGAAGGAAAACGCACGAGGATGTGAACCGGGACCGTTACCTTTCAATCTGGAAGGAAACGGGAATTCAATGGAATCGTGAAAGGTTTGACGAACAGATCACTCTGATGAAAAACTGGAAGCGTCAATCCTGATGGGCCCTTCCTTGCTCGCGGAGTAGCAGATACTCCGGCCAACCCGTAACTATCAATCATGAACACGGCACCCACACCCGAATCCAGTCCAACCAAAAGCAAGGATGCTTTTGCCTCTCTGGAGGCACGGATGGATGCATGCCTTTTGAAATGGGAAGAGGCCTCGCGTTTGCTTGCCGGGTTGAGGACTCGATCGGAAACCCATTTTGATGATGGGGAGGAGATGATGCGACTGGCCCGTGAGACTCAGGATGGTCCCGAAAAGAAGCCCATGTGGGGATGGATCTATCGGCGGAACCAAGGGCGCATCAACGCGAAGCTGCTGGGATCGATGGAGCGGCAGATGGCGGTTATGCGGCTATTGAAAGACGCACAGCAGACGATGCAGGAAGGGATGCAGTCGACACTCGACAGTTTTGTGGATGTATTGAAGGAACAACGGTCCGAGTTCAAGGGAATGGCTGCGCGTATGCGGCTCTTGGACGAGCAAATCGATGCCTTGAAAGAGCTTGCATCCGCAGCCCATTTGGAATCGGGAAATGACCGGAAATGAAGCCTTTCGATTTCAGTGTATCGAGTTCTTTTTGGGGATCTGATTGGCAGGGAATCGGAATATGGTAGATCAGCGAGCCAGTGACATCTACGTGGTGGTGACTCATACCTCCCACACCATGGACAACACGGGAATCCAGCGGGTTACCCGAAGTCTGTGCCGTGCGCTTGAGGAAGATTATCCTGCGGTCAGTTTCGTATCCTGGTCTGAGGAACTGCAGTGCCTACAGCCGCTTGATTTGCAGCAAGCGAGCCGACTGGGGGCCTATGGAGGACCGGTCAACACGGATCCCCGCACGGACTTGGCGCATCCGCCGGCATGGATTGGACACCTTCCGGTGCCCAGATCCATCCGGAGGAAGATCCGTGAGGCCTGGCGAAAACGGCATGCGGCCTTCCGGATTCGCAAAGGCGGTTGGATGGTCATCCCTGAGTGGGTTACCGGGCGACAAATGGAGGACCTTGTCGCTTATGCCAAGAGGCAGGGGCTTGGCAGTGTCGCTATTTTCCACGATGCAATCGCCCTCGACTATCCGGATCTGGTCAGCCAGAAGTTCCGCGAGAACCATTTGGAATACCTCCGGAGTATGACCCTCTGTGATCAGGTGATCGCGAACTCCCGGCATTCTTATGAGCGCTTCCAGCGTTTCCTCGAGGAAGACGGGCTGGGCAAGCCGCTGTTGAGCTATGTCGAGCTAGCTGGGGAGATCATCGGGTGCAGCCGCGAGTGCTCGATCAACGAGAATCTATCCGCGGGGATCCGGGTGCTCTGCGTTGGCTCGCTTGATCCCAGGAAGAACCATCGTTCGTTGCTGGACGCCTTTGAGATCATTTGGAAAGAGCATCCTTCGTTGCCCCTCAGCCTCACTTTGGTCGGTGGGATCTATGACGACAACAATCCGATCTGCCGGCTGGTCCGCGAGAAATGTGATTCCTGGCCTCATTTGCAGTGGCTTGGACGAGTGCCGGATGATGTGTTGTCGGCAGAGTATCAGAAATGCCACCTCACCTGTTTTCCCTCGGTGATCGAGGGTTTCGGACTCCCGATTCTGGAGAGTCTCTGGCATGGGCGCCCGTGTGTATGCTCATCGGATGCTGTGATGGGTGAACTGGCATCGGGAGGTGGATGTGTGGCAACGTCGGTATCGGAACCGGCCGTGATGGCCCGCGCCATCTATGGACTCGTGTCGGATCCGGTTCAATTGCGAGCGCTTGCCCGCGAGGCTATTGACCGTCCGATCAAGACATGGCGGCAGTATGGGCGGGAATTCGTGGACCAACTGCGTAAGCCCGGATCTTTGGTGCGTCCGGACTAATCGCGGCCAAGCGTGAGCCTCCGGGAACGCCCTTACGGTCGATAATTGAACTCGACACCATTTGGGAGTGAAGGCATACATTTCGCACATGAAATCCCTTCCATTTATCCTGACGACTCTTCTTGCGATTATTCCTGCGGTTTCAAACGCCGGTGTGTATGGTCGTTTTTCGGCGACTCACAACAACATCGCGGATTTGAAGGCGAGCATTGAAAACGATGAGGACATTGAGGCCTCGGTAGACGCCGGACTCGGGTATTCGGCGGCGCTCGGATACAAATTTTCAATGCTCAGGGTAGAAGGTGAATATTACTGGAGCTCCAACAGCATCGGGAATTCCCAGAACGAATGGATCCATGCCGCGGGTGACATCGATGTAAGTTCCTGGTTCGCGAATGCCTACCTTGACCTTCCGGTGTTTCCGATTGTTCGCCCCTATGTCGGCGTGGGCGTTGGGATGACCAAGGTTGAGTTTTCCGATGTCCGTGTGTCCGTTCAAGGGGTTCAGCTTTTCAACCAGGACTTCACTACAGATGATAGCGTCCTGGGATATCAACTCCTAGCCGGTTTGGTGGTGGACCTTCCGATCACCAATTTGTCGTTGTCGGTCGGTTACCGCTACATCCTGATGGATGAACCGGATCTGGATTTTGACGCCGTGGTGCAGAGTTGGTCCAAGGTGGATGCGCCCAATCGCCATGTGATTGAAGCCGGCCTGATATACGAGTTCTGACCATAATTGATCACCATCGGGAATAACCAGATGCCGTGGTGATGTTCATTGTCGCATTTATACTATCGAAACGAGATGAGTGAAGGATCAAACACCGGGCTTGCCGCACAGGTGGAAGCCATTGCAAAAGCCGCCCGCAAGGCATCTTTCGAAATGGCGGTGCTTCCGACAGAGAAGAAGAATGCCATTCTGAAGCGGATCGGGACGATGTGTCTTGAGCGTAAGAATTCGGTTCTGGAAGCGAACAGGATTGACCTTGCCGAAGGGGCAAAGGCGGGATTGTCGGCGCCCATGCTCGATCGATTGAAGCTGGATGATAAGCGGATCGACCAGATGGTCGAGGGCTTACATCAGGTTGCAGATCTTCCCGATCCGGTTGGCGAGGAGATCGAGCGGATGAGTCCACCAAGGGGGCTTGATATTCGCAAGATCCGGGTTCCGATCGGCGTGATCGGTATCATTTACGAATCCCGTCCGAATGTGACCATTGATTGTGCGGCGCTTTGCCTGAAGTCGGGCAATGCAGCGATCCTGCGCGGTGGTAAGGAGGCTTTCCACACCAACACCTCTCTAGCTTCGGTGATCAGCGACGCCCTGATTGCGGAAGGGGTGGCTCCTGCCGCGGTGAGTCTGATCCCGACCACTGACCGTGACGCGCTGAAAGCGTTGTTGAAGATGGATGCATATGTGCATTGCATTATTCCGAGGGGTGGCGAAGGACTGATCCGGTTTGTGGTCGAGAACTCCAGAATCCCTGTGATCAAGCACTATCAGGGGGTCTGTTCCATCTACGTTGACAAGGATGCGGAAGTTACCAAAGCGGTGGCCATTATCTGCAACGCCAAGTGCCAGCGTCCCGGAGTCTGCAATGCAGCGGAGAATCTATTCATTCATCGAAGTGCGGTTGACATGCACTTGCCAGCTATTGCCAAGCGTCTGGTGGCCGAAAAAGTGGAATTGCGGGTGGATCCTTCCCTAACTGCAACCTTCAAGGACTGGGGAATCCCCTGCAAAGAGGCGACGGATGAGGACTTCTTTACTGAGTTTCTCGGCTTGGTGATCGCGATCAAACCGGTGGATTCCGTTGCGGACGCAATCCAGAAGATCAATCATTATGGTTCCGGGCACAGCGATGCGATCATCACCGAAAACCGGGGGTCTGCAGAGGCTTTCCTCCGTGGGGTGGACTCGGCCACAGTGTATTGGAATGCCAGCACTCGTTTCACGGATGGATTTGAGTTTGGGATGGGCGCGGAAATCGGAATCTCGACGGACCGCCTGCATGCGCGAGGGCCGATGGGATTGCGTGAATTGTGCTCCTACAAATACATCATTTACGGTAAAGGTGAAGTGCGCTGACCGCTGGATGATGGGAAATGGGATTGTGGAGCGTGACCCGGCAATTTCCATTCGCGACTTGAATTCATTCGGTATTGCGTATCTTCGTCTCATATTGTGGTTCAGAATCCGTCAAGGTTTCTGAACCTTCGGCGTTCCGTTGCGGAGCACCATTGTTTTTCCCCACGGGTTTTCATTTTTTCTTTCAACAGTTTTCAGTCTCATGCCACTCATCGTATCGCACAGTGAACAGCTTCCCGCCTTTCGCCGGCTTGAGCAGGACCGGGTACCCATCATCCGCAGAAGCCGGGCAGAGCAGCAGGATATCCGGCCGCTCAACGTCGGATTGCTGAACTTGATGCCGACGGCAGCCAAGGAAGCCACCGAGATCCAGTATTTCCGTTTGCTTGCCAACACCCCGTTGCAGATCAACCCCTATCTGGTCTATTTCGACAAGCACAAGTCGCAATCCAGTGCGGATCATCTGGACCGGTTTTACCGCCGGCTTTCAGAAATCAAGGATATCGGTCTCGACGGTCTGATCATCACCGGTGCCAACCTTGAGCACTATGCATTTGAGGATGTTTATTATTGGGATGAGTTTAAGGATCTCATCCTGTGGGCAGACGCTCATGTGACTTCAACCATTTACGGTTGTTGGGCATCGCATGCGGGACTCTACGTGCATTATGGTGTGGAGCGGGTTACCCTTGGCACCAAGCGTCTCGGGATCTATTCCCACCGGGTTCATCGTGAACATGGTTCGATTCTCACCCAGAACATGGACGATGTGGTGGATATTCCCTATTCAAGATGGACCGGAATCCCTTCAGCCACAGTGGCATCGATTGATGATTTGCAGATTCTGGTTGAAAGCGAAAATGCCGGAATCCACCTGATATCGAGCCGGGATGGCCGTCGCGTGTTTGTGCAGGGGCATCCCGAATACGAGCGGGATACCTTGAAAAAGGAATATGAGCGGGATCTCAAAGCCGGGGTGGATATTCACATGCCGGAAAACTATTTCCCTGAGAACAACCCGGAACGGGAGCCCCGTTGCACCTGGATCGCAAATGCCCAGGTGTTTTACACCAACTGGATCAACTACATTTACCAAAACACCCATTACGATCCTTTGAAGCCGCTTATGGAAGCTGATGTGAGTTGAACCGGATCATTTCTGACTGGTTCCCTTGCGGTTCGCCGCATGTGCTGTGTCGGCTGGATGATGGCTGCGGTGCGTGGAAGCTAAGGCCTTGGGGTTGCCGGTTAAGCGGCATTCACCGGAGCGCAAATCGAATGGGCGTTGATCGGCTTTGTGTGGCGCGGACCATCGGATCTGGGAACGATCGGATAGTCAACCGATCAAGTGGCGTCCACGTTCATCACAAACGGGATTTCAAAAAGATGGGCTTTTCCGTCTGGCGGAGGCGGAACCGCTTTGAACGCGTTCATTGCGTTGATCACCGACTGATCGAAAGCGGCATTGGAAGCACGGGCGGTAAAACGGACGTTGGAGACCACTCCTGAGGCGGATACTTGAAACTCGACTTTGGCCACCCAGCGCCCGGGGGGCATGTTGACGGGCTGGCTCCAAAGCACGTTGAGGCGGCTCCGGATGTCATTGATGTAGCGCTGCAATGCACTTGAAGAGCCGGGAGTTGGAGAACCCGAAACTTCCGAGATGACCTCGCGGGACAGCGCATTCAATTCGGCCTTGAGACTTTGCAAATTGGGATCCGGTTGGGGCGGACGGGGCCCTTGGGCCGGTTGTTTCGGTTTTGGCTTGGGTTTCGGAAGTGGTTTGTCCTTGATAAATTCGGAGTAGGACACTCTTTCCGGTTTTGGCTCGGGTTTGGGTTGAGGCTCTGGCGGAGGCGGAGTGGGCTCCGGTTTCGGTTCCACTGGCTCCGGTTTCTGAACCGGGGGTGGAGGCGTTTCCTGCTCGATTGGCGGTGGAGGGACTGGCGTTGGCGCCGTGGTGGGATTGGGATCCAGAATCGGGGATGGGGTCGGGCTTGGTGGAAGGGGTGCTTCCACCAGAGTGAACACATGGACTTTTTCGGGAGCCTTGTCCGTGCAACTCGAGATCACCGAAAACCCACCTATGATCAGAAACAGGCAGACATGCCCGATTACGGAAAAGACAAAAGCCTTCGATAACTGTGCCCGCTCACCCATCATACTATTCCACGCGCGTGTCCAGACTGATCTTAACCAACTTTCGCTGCTTGATGAGATCAACGACGGTGATCACCTCTTGATACGGAATGCTGGCATCGCCCCGGATATTGATCACCGGTGGATCCGGATCCTCAGCGATGCGATCCAGGTATCCCTCCAGTGTCACCCGGTCCACGGGTTGGGATCCCCAGAAGTATTCGCCTTTGGCGTTGATGGATAGGGTCTCAAAATGGGTATCCTCCGGGTTTTCCTGCGACTTCTGGGATTCCTGGGGGAGGTCAAGTGGGATGGTCTGCTCCAGCAAAGGAGTGGCGATCACGAAAATGATGAGTAGCGCAAAGGCCAGGTCGATCAAGGGGGTCATGTTGATCGAGTCGACCGTCTGGAGCGTCCGGCGGCCGGTTGACATGAATCTGGAGCGATGGTTCATCGGGAGGAAGAAACGTCCTGTCGACTGAGCTCGGTTTCGATCATTTCCGATAGCTGGCTCGCAAAGTTGTCCAATTGAATCCCCATGATCTTGATTTTGCTGATCAGCGCATTGTATCCAATCACCGAAGGAATGGCGACGATTAATGCGCATACTGTGGTCAGCAACGCTCCCGAGACGCCAGGGGCAAGGCTTTGGATGCTGGCACCCCCTCCACCGGATACGCTTCCGAACGCTTCCATCACACCCCATACGGTTCCCAACAGCCCGAGGAATGGGGCTGCAGTCACAATGGAAGCCAAAGTAACCATCGCCCATTCGTAGAAGAGGGTGGTTTCGGAAATGGACCGGGTCATGGCGTTTTCCACCGCCCTCAAACAGCGTTCGCGCGCAACGGTGCCGGATGGGTGGCCGAACTCCTGAACTTCGCGCTTATAGGCGGCCAATGCCTCAACGGCGATGTCGGCGAAGCTGTGATCCTTCTGTTCATGGGCGTGAATGGGAAGCGTGAGGAGTTCCTGACTGTCCATGATCTCCCGAAACCTGAGCTCCGAACTCCGCTGAATACGGCGAAGCATAAACCATTTGAAAACCATGATGGTCCAGGCGGCAATTGAGAAGACGGCAAGCAGGATCACAATCAACTGGCCGGCCAGATTGGATATGTAGAAATAGGTCATCTTATGGATTCGATCGCGGTGTCGTGAGGGCGATATTTGCCGTGGCAGCAGGTTGAATTTGTCGCGCCCGTCATCAGGAGCAGTGCAGGTGATTAATGAGCTTTATCCCCTCAGCGAACAAGAGATCTCCGAAGAAAGGGATATTGGACTGCATGCAGCGACAACTGGCGATTGGCAATCATGTTTGCGGAGGTTTTCGGTTTTGACAAGATCAGGTTTATGAATTGAGCTTCAGGTTTGTCCCCTTGATTCCGATGAACGACTATCGCGAAAAAACCCTCCAGGAACTCGCCGCCAAGAGCGGAGCGGTTTCCTCGCGTTTTGCCCTGGTGGGTTTCGACGGCTTTGTGGACCGGATTGTTCATCCGATTGATGAGCGGCAGGGGCCGGGCGATCGTTTCCGGCGCATTGACACCATGGCGGCTTTTGCCAAGCGGATCGAGGCCGCTGCAGGGCACAGCACGAACATCGAAATCCACACTTTGGTTGAGAAGATCGGTGGCAATGGCCCGATCATGGCCAATGCCCTTTTGCAAGCGGGAATGGATGTCCACTATATCGGGGCCCTTGGCCGGCCGGCAGTTCTTCCCGTTTTCGAGAGCTTTGCATCCGGTACCCGCGCGATTTCGGTGGGTAACCCGGGCGTGACGCATGCGTTGGAGTTTCAGGACGGCAAGGTGATGTTGGGGGCGATGGAGTCCTTCGACGAAATCGATTTTGCGCGGATTCTGAAGGAAGGTGGCGAAGGCGTTGTCACGGATCTGATATCCCGGGCCGATATGCTGGCTTTTGTGAATTGGACCATGATGCCGCACATGACCGGTATCATGCATGGTATCCTCGATCGCATCCTACCGAATCTCGGGCCGCGTGACCACCGTAGTTTTTTTGTGGATTTGAGTGATCCGGAGAAGCGTTCGGATGGGGATTTGCTCACGGTGTTGCGGATGCTCAGGCGTTTCGCGTTGCATGGTCGCATGGTGCTTGGGCTGAATCTCAAAGAGGCTTTGCGGGTGGACCGTGTGTTGGGAAATGCTCCGGGATCGACCGATCCTGCCGGTCTTCGCCTGATCGCCTCACGCCTGCGCAAGCAGCTGGACATCCATCAGGTGGTCATCCATCCGACAGATGGAGCCGCTTGTGCGACCAAAACCGGAGACTATTACACCCCTGGACCGATGGTTCGGGAGCCTCGCATCACAACGGGAGCGGGCGATCATTTCAATGCCGGATACATGTTGGGCGAGACTCTCGAACTCAGCCCGGAGTCATGTCTGGTTCTGGCTGTGGCTTTTTCCGGGTGGTATGTCAGCAGTGGAACCAGCCCTTCACTATTGGATGTCGAGAGCTTTATCCGTCAGTGGCAAGCTGATGTCTCACGATTTGAATAACCAGCAACCTTTTCTCACATGGCACAACAAGAAGAAGAAACCCAACGCGGCTTACTGATCTCTTTTGAGGGTTCTGAAGGCAGTGGAAAAACCACCCAGATTGCCCGTCTTACCGAACATTTGGAAAACCTCGGGCATGACGTGATCGTGACCCGCGAACCGGGTGGAACCGCTATCGGTGAAGAGGTGAGGCACTTGCTCAAGCATGGGATTTCGAGCGACGCGATGTTTCCGGAAACGGAGCTTTTGTTGTTTGCTGCCAGCCGTGCGCAGTTGGTGCGGGAGGTAATCCTTCCGGGATTGGAATCCGGCAAAATTATCCTTTGCGACCGCTATCTGGATTCGACGACGGTTTACCAGGGGGTAGCCCGCCAGATTGCGACGGACCCCGTGACTTTCATCAATGAGTTTGCGGTCGGAAACCTGATGCCGGACCTAACGATCGTGCTCGACATTCCAGCTGAGGTCGGGATGAACCGCATCAAACACCGGGCTACCGGGATTCCGGACCGGATGGAGAAGGAGAATATCGAGTTTTATCAGGCGGTGCGGGAAGGCTATCTTTTTCTAGTGCGTTCGCTGCCCCAACGATTCTCTGTGTTTGACGGAACGAAGGCCAAGGATCAGCTCGAGAAAGAGATATGGGAAGAGATTTCCCGCAGGTTCTTCGATGAGGACTGAAAACGCTGATGCGAGGTCGGTGATCCACGATGCGATCGCCGCGAACCGCCTGACTCATGCCTTGCTGCTCAAAGGTCGCAACCTCGAAGCCTTGGTTTCGATGGCTCACGAAGTCGCAGGCCGCATTCTCGGGACAACTGCGGACAAAGTCGAGGGGCACGCGGACTTTTTCCTGCTTCGGCCAACCAACAAGATGCGCCAGATCAACGTGGTCAACACGCGTGAGTTGATCCGGCTGATCCAGCATTCTCCCAGTCAGGGTTCCCGCAAGGTCGCGTTTGTAATGGAAGTCGACCGGATGAACCGTGAGGCTGCCAACGCCTTTCTCAAGACATTGGAAGAGCCTCCGGAAGACACCACCATTATTCTCGCAACCGTGCGTCCACATGCGGTCCTGGAGACGATCCTGAGTCGATGTCTCGGATTCTGGTTCTCAGAACAGGAGAAGCCATTGGATGATCTCTCATGGAAGCAATGGCTTGTGGAGTTTGCGGACTGGCTACTGTTGACTTCTGAGCCGATATCCGAAAAGCGGGGAAGCACCCTCAGGATCATGCGACTCTATGGTTTGATCGAGGGATTTGAGCGGTGTCAGGATGCGATTCATGCGGCAAGATGGGAGGCAGAGTCGGCGCGCCTCCGTGAGGGCGTGAGCGACGAGGAAAAGGATGCACTTGAAGTCGGCGTGACGAAGTCAGTTCGTGACCGGATGTTGGGCGAGATGGAACTGTGCCTGCGTGATTTCGCAATGGGCCGTATTAACGGTGCCCGGGACATGGCGGATGAATCATCGGACGTGGCGTCCAGACTGGCGCAATGTGTGTTGGGTTTGGAGAGGCTTCGGGGCTTGCTTGAGTTGAATCTGAGCAGTTCCAGGATGCTGGAGGCGTTTCTTTTGAATGTGTTGCGGGTCTGGTCAGCGAAGCGTTGACAATCGGGGCTGTTCCAGCCCTGCATCTTCTGGTGGCAGGGTGATCC
>JAPXRV010000103.1:0-11142 GCA_033813415.1 Opitutales bacterium
GGGTCGGCAAGCTTGCCGCTTGGCGTGGAAATGGGGAATCGGTGGATTGTCCGGAGGCACCAGGGATTTCGCCCGATGGGGGAATCGTATTTCTGTTCACCGGGCAGGGATCACAGTTTCCGGGAGCTGGCAAAGGCTTGTATCAGCAGTATCCGTTATTCCGCGAGGTAATGGATACGTGCAATGAAATCCTGAAGGCTCACCTTGAGGTTCCCCTTTTGGATGTGCTTTTTGCAGATGACAAGGATCTGGCTGCGAGGATTCATGACACGGCCTACACCCAACCTGCTTTGTTCGCCCTTGAGTATGCGTCCGCCCGCTTGTGGCAGTCCTTTGGATTTGAACCCGCGGTTTTGATCGGGCACAGCATTGGAGAATACCCGGCGGCGTGTTTGGCCGGGGTGTTCTCGTTGGAAGACGGCTTGAAGTTGGTCGCTGCGCGTGGTCGCTTGATGCAGCAGCTTCCCAGGGAGGGTGGCATGCTGGCTGTGCAGGTGGACGAGGCGACTGCACTGTCCTGGCTGAAGGCGGCGGGAGATCGGGTCGCGGTGGCGGGATACAATGGTGAGCGCAGCTTGGTGCTTTCCGGTGACAAGAGCCAGTTGGATGTGGTTGCCCGGTTGGCGACTGAAGGTGGCGTGCGGCACAAGTGGCTTGAAGTTTCCCATGCATTCCATTCACCGCTGATGGAGCCGATGCTGGAGGATTTTGCAAAGGTGGTCCGGAGTGTTTCTTTGGAGGAACCTGGCATTCCCATGGTTTCGAATGTGGATGGGGTGCTCGACATCCGGGTGTTTGCGGATCCGGAATACTGGGTGCGTCAGATCCGGAGTCCGGTGCGCTACGCTCAAGGGATCCAGAGTTTGGTTGCCAGCAAACCATCATGGTTTGTCGAAATGGGACCGCAGCCGGTTCTGTGTGGATTGTCCAAGGGGTATTTCCCGGATGATTCGACGCTTTGGTTACCGTCGATGCGGGGTCCGGAGGAAACTGCCGAGCGTTTTGCGCGGAGCCTCGCGGAAGCTTGGGAAGCCGGATACCCTGTGAATTGGGAGAAGGGGAACACGGGTTTGCTCAAGCGCCGTTTACCGCTGCCACTCTACCCATGGCAAAGGGAAAGGCTGTGGATTGATCCTTCCCCGAAAGCGGATGAATCCGATCCGGGTTTGTCTTCGAGCCGTCCTGCCAAAGGAGCGTTGCCTGGGCAGCGTCACCGTTCGCCCCGTCAGCGTGAGACGGTGTATGAAACCACCGTTGGGCTGGACGCCCTGCCGTTTCTGCGGGAACATCGTGTGTTCGACGCCTGGGTTGTTCCCGGTGCAATGTACGTGGCACAGGGGCTGCGGATTGCGGAGGATGAGCTCGGAACACTTCCACTTGAACTCAAGGACATTTCGTTCACGGCACCGCTTGCAGTGGGCCGGGAAGAGCACCGGATCCTTCAGGTGGTGGTCGGGGAGGCGGATCTCAAAGGGCACCGTCCGGCCGAGGTTCTGAGTTTTACAGAGGAATCCGCGGGTTCGATCCGGAATGTGCGGACGCATGCCAACTATTCAATCGCTCCGGCAAGTGGAAAAGCAACGGAGCTGGATGCCGAAGCGTTCACGCAAGAGTGTGGCGTGGTCCGGGATGTTGTTGGCCATTATGCCGCAATGGACGCGATGAAGGTTTCCCTTGGGGATTCCTTCCGGTGGGTGAGTGCGCTCCGCTCTGGTCAAAGCAAAGCCTGCGGGTGGCTGAGTGCCCCGAATGGTATAAAACCTATGGAAGGAGTGATGCATCCCGGGTTGGTGGACTCGATGCTGCAGGTCGTGATGGCTGCCATGCCGGACACCGCCGACCGGAGTTTCGTGCCCTTCCGGATTGATTCCTGGAAATGCTGGAAACCGTTGCCCGGCGGTCGTCTGAGGGTTCTCGCTCAATTCACAGAAGAAAGCGCGCACGGGCGTTTGAGTGATCTTTGGATCGTGGATGAATCCGGATCAGTTTGCATGGAAGTGCATGGCTTTGAATTGCGGGAGGTTTCAGCCGATGCGATCCGCCACGCTCTGTCGGATGCCGCAGGGCAGGTGCTATGGGAACGGGAGTGGATGCCGGTCGATGTTTCTGCAGGATCGACAAGAATGAAGGGTCGATGGGTGATTGTGTCGATGCGCCCGAGTGCCGGACGTGTTCTCGAAGGTAAGCTCGCACGCGCCGGAATCGAAGCGGAGCGTTTTGTTTTGGATAGAGTTGTTTGCGAGGATGCTGTTGCGCTGGATCGGCTTTTTGCGGATTGGCGCGTGGAAACCGCAGATGGTGTGGTTTGGATGCCGGACGGAGATCCGGATGCTCCGGATTTTGTCCATCTGCATGGTTTGTATGGATTGATCCGTTATCTGGTGGACCACCAAAAGGAGGCATTGCCCAGGGTTGCTGTGGTCGCTGATCCCGGGTCGTCGGAGGTATTCAATGGACCTTGCCAAGGCGTTTTGGGTTGCCTTGCGTGGGAACAGACGGGGATGAGGCCCCTTCATTTTTCCGGTGGCCGGGATCTTGCCGATACCGAAGAGGCTCTGGCGGTATGGTTGCGTTCGGGTTCGGATGCCCAGACGGTGTTGTGGAAAGATGGGCGATTCCATCTTCCCCGTCTGAAGCCGATACCTATGGTAAGCCATTCATCTGGGCTTCGCCCGGATCGGACCTATTTGATCACAGGAGGAATGGGGGATTTGGGGATGGCGACCGCCGGGTGGATGATCGCGCGGGGTGCCCGGCACTTGATTTTGGCGGGACGCTCGAGCCCGGGTCCGGAAGCTCTGTCGCAGATTGAGAAATGGCGCAGTGAGGGATCCGAAGTCATTTGTGCCGACGGGATCGATGTCGGGGACCGCAGTGCGGTGGATCGCCTCATGGCCTTGGTTCCTTTGGAGCGGCCTTTGGCGGGTGTGGTGCATGCGGCCGGGGTTCTTTCTGACGGATTGGTTCACCGGATGGATTGCGGGCAATTCGATCGGGTGATGGCATCCAAGGCGCTCGGGGCGTGGAACTTGCATTGTGCAATAGGAACGATGGATCTGGATTTCCTCGTCTTTTTCGGCTCGATCGCGTCTGTGGTCGGTTCGCCATCCCAGTCAAACTATGCAGCGGCAAATGCATTTCTCGATGCGCTATCGGTCATGCGACGCGCTCAAGGATTGCCAGCGACCACCATCAGTTGGGGGCCATGGGCCGGGATCGGGATGTCGGCCCGGCTCAACGAACGCCAGAAACAGCGTTTGGATGAGCATGGTCTCGGGTGGCTGAGTGCTCAGACAGCGTTCGAAGTGATGGATGCCGCGCTAACGCAAAAGCCGGTGCATTGGGTGGTAGCTGCTTTTGATACTCCCGCGCTTCAGCGTCATCTTCCGGTTGGAATGCGGGAGTTGTTTGAGTCGGCTGAGGTTGGCGCGCCGGAAACAAACGGAAGTTCCGCGAAGGCTCAAGGCCTGATGGAGGAGATATCCCGCTTGGACCCAGAGGCTGCGGTTGATCGTATGCTTGACCATGTCCGGACCGTTCTTGCCCAAGTGATCGGATTGGACCGGCCGGACGAAATCGAAGGCAGCCGGGGGTTCTTTGATCTGGGGCTTGACTCGCTAATGGCGGTGGATGTGAAGAATCGCCTGGAGCGAACCCTTTGCAAGCCTTTGCGGGCGACGCTCGTGTTCGATCACCCGACAGTCGAGAGCCTGGCCCGTTTCCTCGCAGATGTGCCTGTAAGTGAGGGGAATGGAAGCAAGCCGGCTCAAGGCGCCGTTGCTTCACCGGCGTCGGGCAAGGTGAGAGACCGGGTAGAAGAAGCTGACGATATCGAAGCATTGTTGGCGAGGGAGCTCGAATCCTGAATCCGGAACCTGCGTTTCCTCCATAAGCCCAAGCATAAACTGAATGGAATCCGATGACCTGAAAAACAAACTGGGTCAACTCAGCCCGGAACAACGGGCCCGACTCCGGGCCATGCTCGGCCATGCGCGGTCGAATCCCGCCCAGCGCGGCATTCCGGCCGTGCCGGATGCTCCGGATTACCCGGCCGGGTTTGGGCAACAGCGGATTTGGATGCTTGAGCAACTCAATACCGGGCACCTCGCGGTCTACAATATTGCGCAGACATTCAGGGTGAGGGGTCGTCTGGATGAAGCGGCGCTTCGCAGGGCGTTCCGACTTCTGGTTCATCGGCATGAGCCGTTGAGAACGGTGTTTTCTGAGAAGCCTTCCGGGTTGCGCCAGATCATCCTAGGGGAGGATGTGTTTGACCTGCAAACGGTTGATCTCAGCGCGGAGCATGATCCGGAGCAGTATTTCCGTGAAATTGCGGAGCGGCATGCCTCGCGTCCGTTCAATTTGGAGAAGGGGCCTTTGATCCGGATGTTGTTCTGTCGCATGGGAAGTGCGCCGGATGGATTGTGCGTTGCCGTGCACCACAGTGTGTGTGACGGGCAATCACTTCCGGTTCTCATGCGGGATCTTGATGTTTTGTATTCGGTGGAGTCTGGATTGGCTCGCCCGGAGCCGCAGCCTGGGACTTGTCGATACCGGGATTTCACTTCGTGGCAGCGTGACCGGATGGGATCTGGTGGAAGCGCAGATGCGGAGTCCTACTGGAAAAGTGTTTTTGCCAGCCTTCCCGAACCGTTGGCTTTGCCTTTGGATTTTCCGCGGCCGTCGGTGCAGCGCTTCGATGGTGCCCATCATCACGTTTGGATCGATGCGGACCAAGTGCGTGCGCTTGAGCAGCTCGGAGCGTCGGGCGGTTGCAGTCTGTTCATGACCCTGTTGGCAGTGTTTCAGGTCTTTCTGATGAAATACTGCGGGCAAGAGGATGTGGTGGTGGGTTGTCCGGTCTCGGGCCGGGTCCATCCGGATCTTGAAAACCTGGTCGGGTTGTTCATCAACACGCTCGCCTATCGGGGGCGGTGGACGGAGGGTCAGTCTTTTGCGTCTTATATGGGATATGTCCGTCAGTCGGTGTTGGAATCCCTCGAGCATCAGGATTACCCGTTTGATCATCTGGTTGAAGTCCTCAAGGTGGAGCGCGATCCGGGACGGTCGCCGCTTTTTGATGTGATGATGGGCCTTGAGGATGCGCAGGATGAGGTCACGATGCTTGGGGCACTTGAACTGAAAGCCGTCCAGATGGACCCGCGGGTGAGCAAGGTTGACCTGACTTTCCATTTCAGGAGATCCGCAGAGGGTCTGTCGCTCGATATTGAGTATGCTACGGCGCTGTTTGTGCCAGAGCGCATTGCCCGAATGGGCAAGCTCTGGATCGGGATTGTGGAGGCTTTGGTCCGGAATCCCGATGTACCGTTAGAGCGCCTGGATTGGATTCCGGACGAAGAGCGGGCGTTGGTTCTCGGGTCATGGGCGCGCAAGTCGAGCGATTATCCCGCCGGATCGGGAATCGTTGAGCTCTTCAAGGAACAGGCGAGGCTATGCGGAGACGCTCCGGCTATCGTGATCGAAGATCGGGAATACTCTTACCGGTGGCTGGACGAGCAGTCGGACCGGATGGCCTATGCTTTGGTGGCGCGACACGGGATCGGTCGAGGAGATCCGGTTGGAATCATCATGGAGCGATCGGAGCAGATGGTGGTCGCGGTGCTTGCGGTTTTGAAAACCGGGGGGGCGTATTTGCCTTTGCATGTCGACACCCCGGAACCCCGGATTCGCGGGATGCTGGAGGATGCCGCGACCCGTGTGGTCATTGCGGATGCGGTGGTTTGCGAGCGCCTCAGTGATCTTCCGGTGCGCTGGATGGATGCAGGGCAGGGATATGAGGAGGTGGCCTCCGGCTGGGAGCCGCATCTGGGACTGCCTTCGGATCTAGCCTACATTATGTTCACCTCGGGTTCGACGGGTAAGCCGAAGGGAACGTTGATTGAGCAGTCGGGGGTTGTCCGTTTGGTCAAGGGAAATGCTTTCCACCAGGTGCAACCCGGCGAGCGGATCCTCCAGACCGGTGCTTTGGCTTTCGATGCCTCCACTTTCGAGATCTGGGGTGCCTTGCTCAATGGTGGATGCGTGTGTCTCCCGAAGGGAAGGGCCTTACTGGACATGGAGGAGTTCGGCAGAATGGTTCGGAATTGGAGGATCGATACCTTGTTCCTTACGACCGGGCTTTTCAATCAGCTCGTGGACTATTCGATCGATTCGTTTGGCGGACTCAAGACTCTGATGACAGGCGGGGAACGCGTGTCAGTGCGCCACGTTAATGCCCTTCGAAAGGAATACCCCGGGTTGAAGCTGTTGCACGTATACGGGCCGACCGAAAACACGACCTTCAGCACCTGGTATCGGGTGGATCGGGACCATGACCATGACATCCCCATTGGGGAGCCCATCAGTCAATCGGAGATCTACATTCTGGACCGCTTCGGGATGCCAGTCCCCAGTGGAGTGGTCGGTGAGCTTTGCTGTGGGGGCCCGGGTTTGGCCCGGGGATACTTGAATGACCCCTTATTGACTGCGAGGAAATTCGTGCCAAATCCCTATTCTGCGTCGCCGGGGTCGAGACTCTATCGCACGGGGGATCTGGGATGCTGGAGTTTCGGAGGGCAGGTCGTCTTTGTCGGTCGCAACGACGATCAGGTGAAGATCCGGGGATTCCGGATCGAGTTGGGTGAGATCGAGGCCCGACTGAGAGCGCACTCCGAAGTGGAAGATGCGGTGGTGGTGGCCCGGAAAAATGGAGGAACCCATGAACTGATCGCCTGGCTCGTAGCCTCCGGACCGGTCACCCGACAGGACTTGCGTGGTTGGATCACCGGGACGCTCCCCGACTACATGGTCCCCTCTCATTTTGTGATGATGGAGGGCCTGCCGCTGAACGCGAATGGCAAGGTTGACCGGAAGCGCCTGCCAGACCCGGCCGAATCCGCGGCGCCCGAAAGCGGAGCGGGCATGGAAGCGGCACGGACCGAACAGGAGGCAGTTCTGATGAACCAATTGGCTGTGCTTTTGGGGATTCCGGCGGTGAGCCGACAGGATAACTACTTTTCGATTGGCGGCGATTCGATCAAAGCAATTCAACTCGGTGCCCGACTGGGCGATCTCGGGTGGAGTCTGAAACTCACCGACATCTTCACCCATCCCCGGATCGCGGATTTGGCTGCTACGATGAGACGGAAACAGAGCCGGAGGGACGACGGGGTTTCCCGCGAGGCTTTGACAGGATCGTGTGGAATGAGTGCCATTCAGCGGTGGTTTCTGGACTCCCATCCTGAGCCCCACGACCTGTTTCATCAAATCACGTTGCTGCGTTCGGCGAGTCCCTTGGATCCGCAGCGGGTTGCGTCTGCGGTGTTGCGTCTGGTCAAGCGCCATGATGCGCTCAGGCTGGTCCTCCGGAAGACGGAAGATGGCACGGGATGGAGTCATGCCTTTGGCGAGGTTCCTTTGGAAGTGCCATGTAGGTTGGTGGATCTCTCGAGCAGGAAGGGTCCGGATGTCCTGGAACGGATGCAGTCCGAAACCGCGCAGTTGCAGGAGTCGATCCGGCTGGATTCCGGTCTTCTGATTGGGGTGGTTTTGTTCAGATTGGCGGACGGTGACCGGATTCTTTTTGCTGTTCACCACTGGGCGATCGATGGGGTCAGTTGGCGGGTATTGCTTGAGGAATTTGAGATGCTGTACTCGGATCCTGAACAGGCGCTTCCGGATCCAGGGCATTCTTTCCGGGACTGGACTGTTGCGTGTGAGCGGATGATGGAGGATACGCGCTTCAGTAAGACTGAAGATTATTGGCGGGCTGTTGTGGCCTCAGTGCCTCCATGCGAGGCTCCCGAAGGCCGGATGGACAGTGTCGGGTTTGCTCTGGGTACCGATTACACTGCATGGTTGATGGGGCCGGCGCATAATGCCTTTCACACGCAGGTCAACGATGTGTTGCTCGCGGCTTTCCAGATTGCATGGGGAGAGGTTATTGGCGACCCGCTTGCACTTGCTCTTGAGGGCCATGGGCGTGACCTGTCCGGACAATCGTTGGATGTGTCCCGCTGCGTGGGATGGTTTACTTCCATGTATCCGGTGGTTCTCGAAGGTGACTCCACGGGGGGCTGGTCCGAGACGCTGGTCGCGGTCAAGGAGCGGCTCCGCGGCATTCCGGATCATGGGCTTGGATACGGGATACTCAGCTGCCTGAAGGGACTGACTGATCTTCGGGTGAGGCTTCCGGTCAGCTTCAACTACCTTGGGGTTTTCGAAACCTCAAAGGATGGCCTTTTCCAGCCTGCAGACGAGCCGGTCAGGGCGGTGGTTCCGGATCATCTCGCCCACGATTTCGGGATCAATCTCGTGTGCCATGTGCAGGAGGGTGCGCTAAGGGGAGAGCTCCAGTATGCCGGGAATCTTTACCGTCAAGAGCGGATAGAGGCATTGGCATCGGCGTTTGAATCGGCTTTGGCGCGAATCCTCGAGGGATGCATGAAGCAGTCTCCCGTGCTGACGGCCTCGGATGGGAGTGTGGCCGGGCTGACTCAGGCCACGTATGCTGCGATTCTGGATAAGCAGGGTATTCGCGCTGAAGATGTTGAGGCTTTTTGGGAAGCCACTCCAATGCAGGCGGGCATCCTCTACCACAGTCTGCAGCATAGGCACCGCGGGGACTACTGCGATCAGGTGCGGCAAGTCGTGCGGGGAAGACTCGATCCGGATAAGTTTGAAGCAGCATGGCGGGAAGTGGTGAAACGGCATGGCGTTTTGCGGTCAGGTTTTTGGATGGAAGGTTGGGATGTTCCCATCCAGGTGGTGTTCCGGACCCGGGAAGCGGATTTCCGGAAACATGATTTGTCCGGTTTGTCACTTGAGGCACAGCAGGCACGCTGCTTGGAACTGGCGATTTTAGACCGCAATGAGGGATTTGATCCAGTGCGCCAGAGTCTGCTTCGCCTGACTCTCATCCAACTCTCGGATGACACCCATGAGTGGATACTGAACTTGCACCACAGTATACTGGATGGATGGAGCGCCGGTCTTGTGATGGACGAGTGCCTTTCGATCTATACCGCATCCGTCCGCGAAAAGCCGCTAGTAATGCCCGATCCGGTTTCCTTTGAACGCTTTGTCCGATACAGGCAGTCGCAGTCAGAGGATGCGGCGATCGCCTATTGGAAAGATCTATTGGCTGATGGAGCACAAGGGGTTTTGCCTCCGTTCGGATGCTCCACTTGGACCGATGATCCGGATGGAGTGGGTTATGTTGCCTGTCGGGTCGGAACGGAGCGGTGTTCGTCGATCAGCAAGTGTGCTCAGGAATGGGGAACGACCCCGAATGTGTTGATGCAGGCGACATGGGCGCTCTGGCTTCAGGCGGCGTTAGGAGTGGATGACGTGGTATTTGGCGCGACGGTTTCGGGGCGCGACATTCAGGAGGTGGCAGATATTGAGCGGATCGTGGGATTGCTCATCAACACCATCCCTGTGCGGGTTCGCGATGATGGTCGCACGCTGCGCGAGTGCGTGGATACTCTCTCTCGGCAGAGTGCTATGAGTCGGGAGCACGGGCACCTTTCTCTAGCGGATATTCAGGTGTTAGCCGGATGCAGGGATCTCATCCAACACACTTTCATCTTTGAGAACCATCCATCGGAGGTCCATCGTGAGGAGAATTCGCTTTTGCGCATTGAAACGGTGGGCGTTCAGGATCCGATGCATTTCGATTTCGGACTGCTCGTGATTCCCGATGGCGCGGACATGATGGTCCGTTTTGTGGCCCGGTCCAATCGCTACCCTGAGAGATGGGTTGAGCGGATTTTTGATGGCTGGATGCGGATGATTGATGCGGCCCTTGAAAACCCGGAATCAACTGTGGCTCAGCTGAAGGAATCGGCGGGAACGGATCGGCCGGAGCAGTGGATTGTATCGGGAACGATCACAACGGAGGCGCTTGAGGAGCCCCTGCTCTTTCTATCGGAAGGTGCTGGTGTTCCGTTGAAGATCGGTTTCTGCGGGTTTAATCAGGTTTTTCAGGATCTCGCGGATCCCACCTCGATGCTGGCTGGAAACAAAGGCGGAGTGAATGCCCTTATCCTCCGTTTGGAAGACTGGATGGGCAGTGATCCGGATCGCTGGCAGTCGTCCCTGGACATCAATATGGATCAGTTTGTGGATGGACTTCGCCCGCTAGCGCAGTCGATGCCGCAGTCTCGCTGGATCGTAACGTTTGTCGAATCCGGCCGTGCAGGGACGCTGGCTCCTGAGGTGCTTGCAGCTTGTGCTGCCGCAGAGGTCCGCATCCGTGACCGTCTATTGCCTCTGGCCAATGTGAGGGTTCGCCTGTCCCATGATTGGGAAGATGGCATCTCAGGCCATTTGGACCTATACTCGCTGTCGGATGCCGGAGGAATGCCGTTGTCGCCGGAAGGCTACGCCGCAGTGGCCTGCGATCTCATGCGGGTTGCCGACCTTTTGCGTCGGAATCCGGTTAAGGTTATTGCAGTCGATGCGGACAATACCCTTTGGGAAGGAATCATCGGAGAGGACGGGATGGATGGGATCCGGATGGGCCCGGAGCGGCTGCGGTTCCAACAGAGGCTCTTGGATCTCCAGCAGAATGGAGTGGTGCTCGCCTTGGTGAGCAAAAACAATCGGGACGATGTGCTGCATGTGTTGCGTGAGCACTCCGATATGCTGCTACGGGAGGAGCATTTTGTTGCGATCCATGCGGACTGGGGGCCCAAGTCTCAGGCGATCCATTCGCTTTCCGAAGAATTGAAGCTGGGGCTTGGGAGTTTTCTGTTTCTGGATGATTCGGAAATGGAATTGGCGGAAGTGCGCTCCGGTTGCCCCGAAGTGGCGTGTGTGCGGGTTCCCTCAAGCCGGGAATTGGATCGGTGGATCCGCAATCTCTGGTTGCTGGATGTCGGAGAAGTGACAGATGTGGATAAACGCAGGACGGAAATGTACCGGAATCAAGTGCAACGGGATTCCTTTATGCGGGAGCGGGGGAGTCTGGCTGCATTTCTGAGTGGTTTGGAATTGGAGGTGGAAGCCTTTGCCGCCGCATTGGAGGATTTGGATCGCGCGCATCAGCTGACTTCCCGCACCAATCAGTTCAATGCAAGCGGGTGGCGTCCCGCCCGCCTCGAGCTTGAGGAATGGATGAATATACCGGGTCATTGGATT
>JAPXRV010000104.1:0-11075 GCA_033813415.1 Opitutales bacterium
ATGCTCCAATTGCTCCCGGTTTTATCAATATACCCGTATTAATCCCGCCAAATCCATCCCCAAAAACTCATAAAAAGACTTTTCGAGTGTGATCTAGCTCGATGGTTGGAGGATTGATTCTTTGTCCAGATACTTCAGTTACCATTCTTTCACTGAGGCAGGAAAATCCTGATCAGGATTGCACCGATGAAAAACACAAGAGGAGAATAGATGACCATTCCCGTTGCGATGGCAGTGGTCCACGCAATCCGGCGCATTGGAAGCCGGATGGATTGGATCTCCCGTTTGATTTTGATGAGGCGGCTTCCGGAGTAGATCCAAGCCCAGATGAAAAGTGGAATCGATAGGATACCTGACCGGTCATCCACGTTGTCCGCAAACCAACCATTTGCAAATGGATACCAAAAATGCATGGCTGAAATCACAACGCTGGGAATCAGCCAAATGTAGTGATCGACAATAGGGTGAAATGGTAGACGCTTGATTTTCATGGGGTCAGAATGCACATGGTTCGCCATCGACCGGATTTTGAATCTGAGTCTCTGGGATGATCATGTCAACGCCGCCCCCATACTGTTTAAGCATACTCGGAATCAGCTGATCGGGTGAGCGCTTGAACAGGTTTTGGCTGGTGTCGATTATTCCAATAAAGAAACAGGGCCTTTATTTGACATTCTGTTGGTGTTTGATTGGTTTCATGAGGAGGTGAATCATGAAGAAGAAACGAATGGTTGTTCAGAATCGGGATGGCGTATATCATCTGATGAGCCGTTGTTGTTTGGGCGAGCACTTGCTGGAGGATGGGGAGAAGGAGATGCTCATCGGGATGATGGGCAAGCAGGCGGCGTTCTGTGGGGTGGACATTCTGGCCTACTCAATCATGTCGAATCATTTCCACATTCTGGCGCGGGTCAGGCATGAGAAGCCGAAAACCGACGCTGAGTTGCTGAGCCGTTATCGGGCTTTCCATGAGGGTTGCCGGATTTCTCCGTATTCGATGACTCCGGATGCTCTTGAGAAGGCTTTGGAGCGGAACGATGAGGCGGCTCAGCGTGTGCGCGAAGCGATGTTGGCGCGCATGGGGGATGTATCGGTTTTCATGCGTGAACTCAAGCAGCGCTTTACAATCTGGTATAACCACCAGAATGGGAATCGGGGCACTTTATGGATGGAGCGCTTTAAGAGCCTTGTTGTGGAGCCTTCGCTGCATGCGATGGCGACTGTGGCCGCTTACATCGATCTCAATGCGGTACGTTCGAAGCAAGTCGATGACCCGGCGGATTACCGTTTCTGCAGCTATGCGGCTGCGATGGGTGGTAGGGCATCCGCCATGGATGGCTACCGGCTTATTTATGGTGCACGCAGCTTTGCTGAGTCGATGGCTGGATACCGTCTGTGCCTCTTTGGAAAGGGTGCAACCCCGAAGGGTGAGCCTGATAAGGACCGGGGTGTGATCCCCTTGGAGAAACTGGATGCGGTGATCCGCAGGGGAGGCAAAGTGGACATAACCGAGCTCCTTCGGCGCAGGGTTCGTTACTTCAGCGATGGGATGGCGATCGGATCCAACCTCTTTCTAAAGAGCCTCTATGAGGAACGCCGGGAGTGCTTCCCCGAGAGCCGAAAAGCGCGGTTCGCCAGGATGAAAGGATCGGATTGGGGTGAGCTTCAGGTGGTCCGTGACCTAAAGGTCAATTTGTTCGGGTGAGGGTTGTATCATCTCCCATTCCCTTGGCGTTCAGCCTTTCCTATTGCAGTAGCCTACCGTTTCACCCATTCTCAAAGCACTGCCTTGAATCAATGATTCGAGAACCCAAATCATAATCGCGAGACCGCTTATTGGTGCCAATGAAATTTGAGTTTCACGATTCTACTTTGTCCGAAATCGCCGACGAAGGCGGGGAGGTAGTCTTCCGTTTTCGGCCGGCATATGTTTGCGTTGAGGAGGACGATGCTCTTTTTGGATACGAGCAGGATGTGGATCTCCGTTTTTTTGAAGCCCGTTTGCTCAGCCGCCCGACTGTAATACCCGTCTGGACTTCAGACGGACACCTCAGGACAATAGGCGGAGAGGTCTTTGATGGGTTGATACCGATTCCGTTTTCGATCCAAGAAGAGGTTTCTTTTTCGGGATTTACCGCTGAGGGGGAATCCTATCATGTTGTAGCAGCCTCTTGCACAGTTGAGCCGATTGGGATGAGAAGCTTCGTTGAGAAGATTAGGTGAATAACATCCATTGAAAGCCTGGTCATAGAACTGATTCAATTTCAACTTATTCAGCCTTTAAGAATGGGTGTTTCGTTTGGCCCAATCCGGTCGTTATTTCTGTTTATTGCGCAATTTGGCTATGTTGTGGCGGAAATCGCCGGGTGTTTCATTTTGAGAATTTGAATGTTTCAGGATGAAGCACCTGAGGGGATATGACGGCTACTAGCCGATATCCGGTTATGGGGCTTTTGGCCGAAAGGCCTGTCTTTATCAGGGCATTCGGAGTCGCTTGGCGAAAGGCTCAGTTACTTCGGATGACCCTATGATGTGCCGGCATCGCACTGTGTGAGTGCAAGTTGGCACGGAATATGGATACAAGGGATTCAGGAAACGATCATGGATATAGAAAGACCCGATTTGTATAAGAAGAAACGCCGCCGCCTTTGGATGGTCTCAGTCAGTTCCATTTCGGTGCTTGCGGCGTTGGGAGTGTATGTGCTGACGCTGGGTAATCCGGTTCCGCGGGTGCGGAAGGATCAGATCTGGGTGGGCTCAGTTAAGCACGGGGACATGCTGCGAAATGTGCGTGGTCTGGGGCGCCTGGTTCCTCAGGACATGCGCTGGATCACCTCGAGAACATCCGGCAGGGTGGAGGAGAAGCTTGTGCAATCGGGGGCTGCTGTGGAGCCTGAGACCGTCATTCTGCGGCTTTCGAATCCTGAGCTCGAACAGCAGTATCTGAATGCGCAGCTTGAATTGAAAGCGGCGGAGGCTGAGTTGACCAGCACACGGGTGCGTTTGCAGAGCGATCTTTTGTCCATGAAGAGCGCCTATGTGCAGCTTCAGGAGCAGACGGAAATGGCGCTGCTTGAGCAGGAAATCAACAATCAATTGTTTGCGGACGGGCTGGTTTCGGATCTGGTGCGCAAGCGTTCGGAATTGAGTGCACACCACCTGCAGTCGCGGGTGAAGATGGAAGCCGAGCGGTTGGCTTTTCAGGAGCAATCGATGGAACCGCAGTTGGCTGTCAAACAGCACTTCAAAGTGTACCACCCGTCAGCACTTCAAAATGTACCACCCTTGGAGGATTGTTGTCATAGGTTAGTGGTGTTTGCGGATCAATGTAAAACTACTGATTCTGTATTGTTTCCCCTAGCAGGAGAGTGAGGACGGCAATGAGTCCTCACAGAGCGTTTCCCCGGTGAGGATTCTGTCCTTCATACGGTAGCTTCTGCCCTTGATCTTGAAGATGATGGCATGGTGCAGGAAGCGGTCGAGGATAGCTGTGGCTGCGGGGACATCACCGATGAGTTTACCCCAATCCTCAATGGGTCTGTTGGATGTCATCATGGTGGATTTGGTTTCGTATCGACGCATGATGATCTCGAAGAGGTATTCGCCGGATTTGGGTGGGAGTTGCTTGATGCCCATGTCGTCGATGATGAGCAGGTCGCACTTGAGGTATTTGCCCATGATGCGTTCGTGTTTGTCGAAGAGGTCATCCTGAAGCAGCTCGTGCACGATGTCGAAGATGGAGCGATACAGGACGGTTTTGCCCTGTTTGATCAGGGACTGTCCGATGGCTTGAACCAGATGACTTTTGCCCACGCCTGAAGGTCCGATGAAGAGGATATCCTGCTGACTATCCAGGAAGCGTCCAGTGGCGAGCTCGTAGATGGCCTTGCGTTGGATCGTGGGATTGAAGCTGAAGTCGAAGCTCTCGAGTGTTTTCTGGTCCCGGAAGGTGGCCGAACGGTTGCGGCGTTCGATCAGTCGTTGGTTCCGCACGTGCATCTCATCCTGCAGGATCAGTTCCAAAAACTCGATTGGATCGAGTTGGTTGGAGCGGGCTTCATTGGCCCGCAGTTCGAGGGTTTTGCCCATTCCGGAGAGTCGCAATGCGCTCAGATAGTGTTGTATGTTTTGCATGGTTTATGACTAAAAAAGATCATGGCTTGCCAATACCTCTTCGTAGCTTGCGGTATCGCGGATGAGTTCGTGCTCGCTGATGAACTCAAGGCTCTGCTGCTCAATGCACTGGTTGAGATGTTGCTCGACCTCGCGCAGGTGGAACTGGGCGTTGAAGAGTGCCTTTTTGCAGGCTTCCTCAATCTGGTGTTTGCTGTATTTTTTGCGTTTGCCCAGTAATCCCTGCATGACGCGGATTGCCATTTCCGGACGGTTTTCAATCAAAGCATCGGCCCACTCACATGCGCCTTCTCCAAGCCCTCCCACACGGCTCCGCCAGTAGTATAGGCTCTGTTCCAGACTTCCCCGGCTTCCTTCCACTCCCAGCACCTTGGTAAAGTGGCCTGCTTCTATGCGACAGTGCGAGCGGATCAGCTTCATGTTCAGATCATAAATGCGGATCATGCGCGCATCCCAACGCACCCACACTTCCCGTGCGATATACTCGCAGGGCACATCGTAATATGCCCTTTGCACTTCCACATAACTGTCACGGTGCACCCGCCGCTTGCCCTCGCTGAAGCTCTCAAAGAGACTTGCAGGCAATGCCTTGAGCCGTGGCTTTTCCTCCTGCTCAAAATGACTGCCCACCTGCCTGCGGGTGGTTCCGTGGATACGCTTGTCAGCGGTGTTTTGCTCCCATTCGAGCAGGAACACATTGAGTTGGTTCAAACCCTCAAAACTGCGACCCTTCAAGGCATTGTTTTTGAGGTATTTGATCCCGTTTTCGATCTTTCCCTTGTGCTCGGGAGTATAGGGACGTGTGGGCAGGACCGCGATCCCGTAATGCTCGGCAAAACTCAGCATCTTGGGGTTGAGTTCAGGATCATACCAATGCGCCTTTATCACTGCCGCCTTGAGGTTGTCCACGCACAACCGCTCAGTAACTCCGCCAAAGTATCGGAACGCGTTTTCCAGACACCGGATAAAACTTTCGGTGCTCTGCGTAAGCACACCCTCACTGTAGCATTTGCGCGAGTGCGAGAGCATGATCCGAAACAGGTTCACCCTGCGCAATGTGCCACAATCCGTTTTGAGCAAATGCATCACTCCGAAGTCTACCTGGGCTTCCTGACCAGGCTCGCATTCCATGCGCCAGACACGCTCCGGCTCACTCTCTCTAAGCTCCTTGATGAATCGCTGAACACTGTCGTAGGCCCCTTCAAAGCCATGCTCAGCCTTCAGATCCTGATGGATGCTCCGGGCATGCAGTCCCATCTCAAGCTTCTGCCCAATCACATCCCGATAGCCTTCACATGAACGCCGATTTGCCCGCAAGCGGGTGCCGTCTGAGCCTCCACACCCGGTCAGCACTTTGGTACACTTTGCACCGCTTGCATACCCCCTTACCGTCTTGCGGTGGATACCTAGCTCCCGCGCGATTCTACGCTCTGACCAGCCCTGCCTTTTGAGCCCTTCGATTGCCTTTTGTATGTCCATCCTGAGTTGATTCGCCATGCCTCATTTCATGGCTTTTTCCGCTCAAGGGTGGTACACTTTCAACTGCTGACGACTGGTACACTTTGGGTGCTGACTGACAGTTGGCGACGCAACAGACGCAGGTGGACCGGGCGAAGGCCAGATTGGATCTGCTTGGGGTGCAGGTGGATGCCTTGGTTGTCCGGGCGGGGTATCGTGGCGTGGTGCAGCGTCTGGAACTGGAGCAGGGAATGCAAGTGGCCGAGGGACAGGAGATCGCGCTGGTATCGGATCCGTCGCGCCTGAAAGGGGTGATCGAGATCCAGGAAAGCCAGGCACGTGAGATTTCGGTTGGGCAGAGCGCGCTGGTGGACACCCGCACCTCGGGTGAGGTGGCGGCCACGGTGGCCCGCATCGACCCGAATGTCGAGAGGGGCATTGTGAAAGTGGATGTCGTGTTTGCGAATGGATTGCCGGATGGGTGCAGGGCGGATCAAACCATCCAGGGGACCATCGAGCTGCAGCGGTTGGAGGGTGTTATGTATGTGGACCGTCCCAGCGTCGTGAAAGAAAACACCCAAACCTCGGTCTTCGTGTTGTCGGCTGACGGAAGCAGGGCGGAGCGTGTTCCGGCAGAGTTCGGGCGCTCATCTGTGACCCTTATTGAAGTTATCAGCGGGTTGAAGAACGGAGACCGGATCGTGTTGTCGGACACATCTAAGTGGGATAACGCGAAGGCCATCGCGATCCGCTGATAGGAGCCAGATTTTGTTAAACAATTATACCAACCTCAGGAAAGGACATTTGAAATTATGATAGCAACACTCGCACAAGAAGCTCCGGATGTCGTCGCAGTATCCCGTACCGGAAAACCCATTATTCAACTGGAGGATGTATCGAAGGTCTTCCTCACCGATCGCCTCGAAACCCGGGCGCTCAACGGCATTTACCTGAACGTAAACGACGGGGACTTCCTTTCGATTTCGGGTCCGTCCGGCTGTGGCAAATCCACTTTGCTCTCCATTATCGGTTTGCTGGATCGTTGCTCGAGTGGTCGATACATTCTGGACGGCAACGAAGTGCAAGGCATGAAGGGGAAGAAGCGGGCGGAGTTGCGCAACCGGACCATCGGGTTTGTGTTTCAGAACTTCAACCTGATCGGTGAAATGAGCGTTTACGAGAACGTTGAGTTGCCGCTGGTGTATCGCAATGTGCCACATGCAGAGCGCAGAGTAATGGTTCGGGAGGCCCTTCAACGGGTGCAGATGGATCATCGCGAAAACCATCGCCCCAGTCAGCTTTCGGGTGGGCAGCAGCAGCGCGTTGCGGTGGCACGAGCTCTCGCCGGTAAGCCCAAGCTGCTCCTTGCGGATGAACCGACCGGGAACCTTGACTCGAAGAACGGCGAGGCAGTGATGGAGCTGTTGGGCGAGCTCCACCAGCAGGGATCCACAGTGTGTATTGTTACCCACAACGAGCATTATAACACATTGGTCAAGCGGGTGGTTTACCTGTTCGATGGACGGGTTGTAGACGAGAAGACCAACATCTGAAACTTGCGTCATGAAGAGCTACCTGAGCCATTTTGGATTCGCATTCCGGATAATGGGAAAGACGCCTCTGGCGACTGCCCTGTCGGTTGTCGTTTTGGCAGTCAGCATCGCATTGGTCTCTGTCATGTTCAACATGATTGAGTCGGTGGTGTTGAGCGATTTGCCCTACGAAAGGGGCGATAAACTGATGCGGATCATGCGGGAGAACCCCGAGAACGAGTTCGCGGATTCGGGATTTCCATTCAATTCATTCCATCTTCTCGAGGAACAGCAGAAGGTCTTTGACGGCATCATTGGAATCTTCAATGACACCGTCAACCTCCAGACCGGCATGCGTCATGGGCAGGAGTTGGGAGCGTATGTGAGCCATGATTTTTGCGACACACTCGGTGTGCATCCGATTATGGGGAGGACCTTCACAGCGGACGACGCGCGGGCGGAGTCCCCTCCGGTCGTGTTGATATCCCATGCCGCGTGGCAGGATTATTTCGGCGCGGATCCGGACGTGATAGGAAAGAGCTTCATGACGGATGGGCTTTGGCGTACCATCATTGGTGTTATGCCTGAGCGATTTGATTTCCCATACGTGAATGAACTCTGGCTGCCGCTCAACACGGACACCCTGGCGGCATCGACGGGATGGGCCACGGCAGTCATGGTGCTGGGTAGGGTTGCAGAAGGTGTGAGCATCCCTACGGCAAAGGCTCAGCTTCAGGAAGCTTTTGACTCGATCCGGAAGAGCCTGCCGGTCGAGAATGAAGGCTACACGATCGCAGAGTTCGAGCCCTTCAAGGATTCTATCGTGGATAGCCCCACGCGCATGATATTTTACGCGATGGCGATATGTGCGGTCCTTGTCCTTTTCATGGGGTGTGCGATTGTGTCCAATCTTATTACGGTGCGCAGCGTGAAACGCAGCAGTGAACTAGCCATCCGGAGCGCACTGGGAGCCAGTCGCAAGCAGATTGTGATGCAGATGATGTTTGAATCGGCCATAACCAGCGTGATCTCGCTTGTGCTGGGATGGCTCCTAATGGAGTGGTACATGAATGCGGTTTTGCACGATCTCTTTGTGCAGCTCAATGCGCCCGCCTGGATGTGGAGTGAATCCTACGGAGTGGCGCATTTGGTGTTCGTGATCGGCGTTCTCATTCTTGTAACCACCGTTTCCACCCTTATACCCGCGCTCAGAGCTTCCCGCACGAGTTTGAATGATCTGCTGAAGGATTCCTCGCGAACCGGTTCCTCACTCAAGATGAGTGTATTGGGTCGTGTGTTGATCATCTTCCAGATTGCCGCAGCATGCGCCGTGGTGACTGGAGCGGCGATTGTGGCGTATTTCCTCCACGACGTGAATTCCCAGCAGACAGACTATGATCCCGATCAGTTCCTGTATGCTTCAATTGGATTGGACAGCCACACGCATGGTGAGGCTTCGAGTCGCGTGGCCTTGATGCGCAACCTCAAGCGGGCATTGGAGTCGAATCAGGAAGTCGCCGGGGTAACCTACTCCTCTCAGTTTTTTGGGTTCGGAGGAGTCAATGCATTGAGGGATCCCCAAGTCGATTACCCTTCTCCCGACGCCTATCCGAAGTTCTACAAGTGGGTCGTAGCGCCGGGGTATTTTGAAGTGATGGGTATTCCGATGCTTGCGGGCCGGGAGTTCAATGATTTTGACGACACCGAGCACCCGCGGGTGGTGGTGATAACCGATGTCCTGGCTCGCCAGTTGTTCGGCGATGAGGACCCGCTGGGCAAACAGCTCATCTACGGCGATGACGTGACCAATCCGCTCACAGTGGTGGGAGTTTGCGGGGACGTGTTTCAGTCGGATCGCGACCGGGACAAGCGGACTGGTTTCATGATTAGTGCGTATCAGGAAGTGTGGATGGACCTTGGGCTCAACGTTAAGATGACAGAGGACCCCCGTTCCTTCGAATCCAAGCTGATCCAAACGGTGGGCTCTATTGATTCGCGGGCCACCGTAACCGGGGTCTCTACCCTGCGTGAGCGCTTGGAGTCATTTCAACTGGGCCTGAGGTTCTTTTTCGTGCTCTTTGTCACATTTGGTATCGGAGCCTTGGTGATGGCGGCAGTCGGGCTCTACGGGGTGGTGTCGTTCTCGGTGAGTCAGCGGATCCGCGAGATCGGAATCCGGCTGGCCTTGGGTGCGTCACCGGGGCAGATGGTGATGCATGTATTCCGGCAGGGTTTGGGAAACATGGCGATTGGCGTTCTGCTTGGGGCGTTGGCTGCTTATGCGCTCCGGTATCTCTTGGCGGTGGTTTTGAACCCCCTCTATGAAAGTGCCTGGGTATACATTGGGGTTTTGCTGGGTATCGTCGCGGTATCCTGCCTCGCGATTCTGGTGCCGGCTGTGAGAGGTGGAACCACCGATCCGGCGGATGCGCTCAGGATCGATTGATTTAGGGGCGGTTACGCAAGGAAAGTTAGGGTTTCGTATGGCTTGCGGGCCGCTTCAATAAGTCGTGATCGGGAGGCAGGAATTCTGGGTCCTGCCTCCCCCTCGGCGCGAAAGAACGGATAGATTTACGAAGATGGAAAACAATATGTGGAGTGAGCGTGCGACACTGTCGGGATATGATTCTGCGGCGACTTGGTCGCGTGGATGGCATGGCGAAGTCGCCCGACCGGTCTTCCCGACGTACGTCGGTCGAATGGCTGTGGCATTTGTGGGCTGTTTGTTGATCGCTGGACTTAGTGTAGTATGTGCAGAACCAGTGAGTGCCCCGCTTGAAGCTCCGTCAACAATCTCCATCGAGGATGCGGTTGTGCTTGCACTCAAGCGCAACCACACGGTTCGGATCGGCGAGGTGGAGGTTCGCAAGGCTGAGGAGGCGGTGGCGACGGCGTCCGAGCCCTTTGAGCTCACCGCATCCTTAAACGGCGAAACCTTCCGCTCCAAGCAGACCGGACCATCCGACTACCCTTATTCGGTTGAAGGAAACCGCCAAACCGCCACTTTGAGCAAGCAGTTCACCACAGGGACCGCTGTGGAGCTCAGTGCCGAGTCCACCGCCTACGATGGGGTGCCGGGCGATGATCATTATGCCTCGGTTGGAGTCGGGCTGTCCCAAAGCCTGTTGCGCAACCGGGGATTCGCTGCAAACCGTGCTCCGATCCGGGTCGCTCAGCGGCGGGTGGACTACAGTCGCGAAGCTTTCCGGCAGCTGCTCATCGATACCTTGAGCGATACCCATTACGCGTACTTCGATGCTATTCTCGCGGAGGAAAACCTAAGGGTTGCCCAGGAGAGTCTCGCCTTGTCCCGCCAACTTCACGAAGAGAACCGGCGGCGATCGCAGGTCGGGTCAATTGCGCCTTCGGATCTTCTTCAGGCTGAAGCGGAAGTCGCACTCCGGGAAGAGCGGGTTTATCAGGCTGAAGGAGATCTTGTCGCCGCCCGAAACCGCCTGAAGCGGATGCTCTCCGATCAGATGGAAGGCTTGGTCGAGTGGGACTTTTCTCTCGCTTCATTGCCTGCGCCCGAGTCGAGAATCATGGATCTTCGCGGCGAGTATGATGTGGCCTGTCGTGAAAGGCCGGACTACCGGCAGGCAGTCATCTCCCTCGACATAGCCGACATCGAACGCATCCGGGAGGAAAATGCATCTCTTCCGGCGCTCGATTTGTATGCCAGGATGAGCTTCAATGGCCAGTCGTCTGATATTGGCGGTGGTCTGTCGGATAGCTTCGACGACGCTTCCCCGAATTACGCTGTTGGATTGAAGTTGAACCGGTCGATTCGCAACCGATCGGCAGATGCCCGGGCCGCGATGGCCGGTCTTGAGCGGACGCGGATGCGCATGACCCTTTCTCAGCTTGAGCAGTCCATTCTTTTGGACCTGGATTCCGCCATCGCCAGGATCTCATCCAACTGGAAACGCCTGGAGAGTGCCCGTAACAGCC
>JAPXRV010000105.1:0-11006 GCA_033813415.1 Opitutales bacterium
TCTCACATCTATCAGGCTCTTTTTATCCAAATTCGAAGCAGAACAAACCAATAGAAATGTTGATATTCCCGAAGCTGTCGAGCTCGGATTGGCCGCGGCAATTCAAAATGAATGGAGCCGGATATCATCCAAAGATGAAGATACAATTCAAATGATCCTCATTGTCGGTGATGCACCCGCTAAAGGACCATTCGTTGAAAAGGCCTTTGCTTTGGCTCGCGACTGGCACGATGGTAACCCCAACCGGGTGGTGAATACTGTTTATGTCGGCCCTATCGGTAGCGCTATCGGCACGCAAACTTTTTTCAAGACACTCGCGCAGGAAGGCGGCGGAAAGTATTCAACCGCGCAATACAAGCTGATTGAAAACATTTTGGATTCCGTTCTCTATGGACTCTGATTCATCAACCTTCCCAATGGAGCATCAATCATGAGTTTTGACGATCCATTCGAAAACATTCCACCTGAAAAGCTTCAAAATGAGAGGACTCAACCCTATTTTGAAGTCGATAGCACGTCAAACGATGATTCATCCGAAAAGAAACAAAACGCGGATGAGAAATCTAAGATCAGTCATTTGGCAATCTGGGCTAGTCCACTATTTCTGTTGATAGGAATTATTGGAATCTATTTAGGGATTAATTCTTCATTTAAGCCTCCAGGATCCATCCATCTGAAATCCACAGAGGGTTCTATTGTGGAAATTTATGATAAAACAGGCACAATCACCTATTCGACTACTGGATCCGGAATGTTTCAGGTTTTTGAGGACGTTCCCGCAGGAAAATACACGATTTCGGTTTCAAAAGAAGGGTATGGATCTGTTCATCATAAAAGATTCAGTATTGCATCCAAGCAGGTTCATGAAGAAGTGATCGAGCTTACCCCGATCCCTCCAGGATTGATGATTACGTCCATCCCTTCAGGTGTCGCGGTCTACGAAGGATATGAATACGTAGGAACAACTCCCATAAGATTGGATCCTCAGGAGGAAAGAACCCTGAAGGTGCGATTGATGAAAGCGGGTTATCAATCAATAGAAAAAAGTATCGATTGGGTCCCGGGCAGCAGAATGGATTGGAATGCTCGCTTGCAAGAATCCGAGGGTTCAACCCTTTTTCTACAGCTAACCACGGCACCAAATCCCGAAAAGATTGAGTTTTTCAACGTCACCCTTGATGGCGAGCAAGTTGATTATTTCATACACAAAGTTTCGGAATCTCCCACCCATACCGTTTTGGGCATCTTGATTGAAGACCTCAAATCCAATGATTATGAGCTCAAGTTTACCGCAGAAAACTGGTCCTCGATCAGTAGAACTGTAAACCCGATCCAAACATCCGAAGAGTCCCCAATCATTCTCAAGAGGAAAAACCCTGAAGTGCGTATCCAAATATCCGCGATAGAACCCATTGCCGGACTTCAGGATTTGGGTGTTCTTATAAACGGATATCCAACCATTTTCAGGACCGAGGATCCGGGAATCAATGGTGAAATGAATCTGGTTTTGCCCGAAGTTCATTTTGGAACCGAAAATCTTCAAATCATCACCGAAGAATGGGAAGCGGTCAAACTTGACATCAAATCCGAAACTCAGCTCTCGGAGACTCTTCACGTTCAACTGGAAAGGAAGCCAAGATATGCAGACCTGAACGAGGAACTCCTTGAAAGCCTTTCTCTTGGAGAATTGATGATTTACGTCGATGCTGGCAATCCAACTGCGGAGAATCAACTAGGCCGGAGGTATTTCACAGGAAGGGATGTTCCCAAAAGTGATGAAAAGGCTTTTGAATGGTTTCGGAAATCTGCTGAAATGGATATCGTACATGCTCAAACCAACCTTGCCTACATGTATGAAAACGGGCTTGGTGTTGATCAGAACCACGAAGAAGCCGTCAAATGGTACTTGATCGCGGCAGAAAAGGGCGATCCCATCGCCCAATCAAGCATCGCAACAATCTACTACAACGGGCGTGGGGTATCCAGGAACCTGTCTGAAGCTGTCAAATGGTTCAAAGCGTCTGCCAAACAAGGCGAGTCCTCTGCCCAAATCAATCTCGGTTTCATGTATGAGAATGGTTATGGAGTTTCCAGGAATTATTCTGAGGCAAAATTCTGGTATCAGAAAGCTGCGGAACAAGGAGACAAAAACGCAAGAGAAGCACTCATCCGGTTAAGGCACTCATACAACTAAGACCCATTAGCGGGCGGTTGACCGTAAGTCAGGCGCTTGAGATCCCGGGCGGGTTTTGTCTGGCGTTGAATTCTCGCCCTACGGCTCTCTCGTGTCACGTTCACTGCCCGTCACAACTCAGCCTTGGATCTCCCTAATTGCAGGTCATTGGATAACAATCCACCATTACAATACGTGCTGACGAGGTTTCTGTTTTGCATAACTCTCTGTTGACATAAATTTTTACCGTCACCTCAGCGTTGTCCTTCGAGTCTTTCTTCAGAGCTATCACTTTAGCCAGGTCCATTCCTTTTAATGTGATTTCTTTCTCCCACCATCCACTCAACGGATATTCTGTTTGCCACCCTCCTGTTTGGTTTATGAACCTAACGGTAATACCTTGGCCAACAACCTCATACTTAACGAAAAAATCTTCGCCGATCACTTCATCCCTAACCTCATACGAATGTTTTTTACCCCCAGAGCATGAGGCAAGGGTTGTCGCCAAACAAAGAAGTGTGAGTAATCTCAGGTGTTTCATTCTCGTTTTTTTGTCAGGTTGGATCATTCAGCAGGAGGGGATAATGATAGGAATTTAGTTTTTGGGGCGTCGGCCCCGGATGTGGATGTTTAGGGAGGGAGAAACCAAAAATTGAATCATAACCATTGGATTTGATGGGTTGGTGTGTGTAGCAATGCGCAAAAAGCACTTGAAAAATCAGAAATATTCGTTGCAGCGTCAATCTCAAAGGGAAACGGACAAGCTCAATGATCCTTTGGTGGCCGGAGGTTGAAAAAAATAAGCTGGCCATGGTGGAGATTCATTCATGTTCTGGGTGTTTCCCATTTTTCCACGCCATGCAGGAGTATATCAGACTCAAGCAAGCCTTCGAAGAAACCTCCCTCTTCGAATCGAAGACTTGGCGTATATCGCCCAAGGCTTGGGCGCTTTCGGCTGATCAGATCCTCGAGATTGAAGCCATTGGGCAGGCGTGCCTGGCGTTTCATCAGGCGCTTGAGAACCTCTACTCCCGCTCATGGCAGGACAAGAACCTCCTGCGCAACCAACCGCTGAAGGCTCCGTGGGTAGCCTCCTATCTGGACAGAGGCAAGCCGGCCGCCCTCATTGAACACGAGCGCCACCTACGGCTGAAGGGTCGGATTCCCGCCGTGCTACGCCCGGACCTGCTCATCACCGATCATGGGTTCGCGCTCACTGAGCTGGATTCCGTTCCCGGCGGCATTGGCCTGACCTCGTTTCTCAACGGTCTGTATTCCACCTCCGGGGCGGCCGGCGAGGCTTCGTCCGACATCGTTGGATCGGAAGAAGGCATGATCCGCGCATTCTACGAGGCCATCGCGGGAGACTGTTCCGAACGCAATTTCCCCTTTGTTGCGATTCTCGTCAGCGACGAGTCCGCGACCTACCGGCCCGAAATGGAATGGCTGGCTTCCCAACTCCAGCGCATGGGCCGTCGGGTTTTCGTGTATCATCCGAACGACCTGATCCCGATCGACAACACCTTGTGTGTGCCGTTGGAAGGCAACCTGCAGAAGGTCGACGTGATCTACCGGTTTTGGGAGATGTTCGATGCGGCCAACATCGCGACTTTCGACCACATACTGGAGGCTTGGGATGCCGGCGAAATCGAGATCACTCCCCCGATGCGGCCCTTCCAGGAAGAAAAGATGGCGCTCGGCTTGTTTCACCACCCCATGCTCGAGCCGTTCTGGAAGGAAAACCTCGGAAAATCGGATTTTCGGGTGCTCAAGAGGATCATCCCGCACACGTGGATCGTCGATCCCACGCCCGTCCCGCCCTGCGCATTTCTCGATGCACCCCTGGTTGAAGAACGACCGATCCGCGACTGGATGCAACTCGGTGCCGCTTCCAAAAAGGAGCGTGACCTCATCCTCAAGATCAGCGGTTTCCACGAAACCGCATGGGGAGCAAGAAGCGTTGTCCTCGGGTCCGATGTCTCCCGGGAGGAATGGACCGCTGCGATACAGAACGCCGTGACCAATCCGGAGGGGTCCTTCTACGTCCTGCAGCAATACCTCAAACCTCGAAGAATCGCCCATCCGGTCTATTCAGACGATGGCGAAATCCAAGTAATGGAGGGACGCGTGAGGCTTTGTCCCTACTATTTCATAAAATCCGGAAAAGCGTCGGTGCAGGGAATCCTCTCGACATTCTGTCCAGCCGACAAGAAAATCATTCACGGGATGAAAGATGCCGCATTGATGCCATGCCGTCTGGCCTGAAACTGGAGACACTTTTTTCTCAATACACCCGCGGACCCAAGCACCCAGCATTATGAGCAAATACTCAGAGTATATGGAATTCGCCAAGATTCTGGCGATGAAAAGTGGCACTCTCATCAACAGCTACTTCGGTGAGAAGAATATCTCGACCGAATGGAAAGCCGATGAGACTCCCGTAACGGTTGCGGACCGGGAAGCCGAAAGCCTCATCCGACGCCTGATTAAAAACCGCTATCCCAAACACGGCATCATCGGCGAGGAATTTGGCAACGAGAACGAGGACGCTGACTACGTCTGGATCATCGATCCGATCGACGGAACCAAGACATTCACCGCGGGGGTTCCGCTCTTCGGCACGGTGGTCTGCCTCAAATACAAGGATCAGCCCATCGTCGGCATGGTTCATCAGCCGGTCCTCAACAAGCTCCTCATCGGCGACGGCGAAACAACCTGGCTTAATGACCAGGTGGTGACGGTCCGCAAAACCCAAAAACTTGAGGATGCCATTCTCCTGACCACTGATCCCCTCAACCCCGGCCGCTACAAAGGAGAAGCCCGATGGAACAAGTTTGTTCAGAAGGTGAAGCTCTACCGGACATGGGGTGACTGCTACGGCTATATGATGCTCGCCTCCGGATGGGCAGACATCATGATCGACCCAATCGTAGCCCCTTGGGACTTCATGGCCATGCTCCCGATCATCAAAGGAGCAGGAGGCGCGATAACCGACTGGGAAGGCAACGATCCATCCTGCGGCGGCAACTCCATCATCGCCTCCAACAAGGTGCTGCATCGCAAAGTCGTCGAGTTTCTCAACGATTAAGACGACTCGAGTTCAATTCCCGAAAAGGCTTCTCCTTTGGTTCGTGAATCAACGCGAGACTGTCGTGCGCACCTTTGCCGTCATGCGCTTCGCCGTTTGGAGAATGTAATCGGCATCAACCTCGGTGGGGAAACCGAATGCTGTGGCGTCACTGTATCGCAGTGCTATGCCTTGCTCGAACTTGACCACAAAGGCGCATCCTGCCTTCAGGACTTGGCCGATGCTCTCATGCTGGACAAGAGCACGCTGAGCCGGACCATCGACTCCATGGTCCGGAAAAGATGAATCTCCAGAGAGGAAGATCCAGTGAACCGCCGACGATCGCTGATCCAGCTCACATCGACGCCACCCAATCCGCTATGCAGACGGCATTGACAAGTATCCCAAGGAGCTGAGCGCCCCGGAACGACAATTATCTCCTAGCCCGACACCCGATACCACTGGTATGAAAGGAGACCAACTCGCATCGTCCAATAGTCGGGTATGAATTTGAATATTCTAAATTTTCGTGCATGATTCGTGTATGGCAACTAAAACCATTACATTGGAAATCGACGCCTATGAGAAGCTGAGGTCCGCCAAAAAGCCTGGTGAGTCATTCTCCGCAGTCGTGAGACGAATGTCCATTGAGAACAGCGTTCCAACGGGTGATTACTTGGCTTCGTATTTCCTCTCAGGAGGAAGCGGGGTTCCTGAGAAATGGTTGACGGCAGTTGAAGAGGCTGAGGCAAAGGATATCGCACCGGACAACCCATGGGCATGATACTGGACACCTGCTTCGTGATCGCGGCCGAAAGGGAAGGGCGGAAGCATTCAGACGGTGATGCGCAATTTGAAAGACTTCCATAGAGTCAAGAACCTCCGGGTTGTGGAATTCTAGGCAGCAATGTGCTTCGCACCCTGAAACCATAGGGAAGCGCTCCTACCCCGATTCAGGATGGGATTCTACGCCTCAGGCATACGGATGAGAATCGAAGCATAGCTTCAAAGCCAATCCGGACGGAATCCGGTCACCATGCCGGAATAGTGGATCACGACCACACCACCGCCTTCTACATGGTCCACGGCTCCGCATGCACGTCCACCTCTTCGGACCAACGGCGCTGCAACGCAAACAAGACATCCATGATACCCTTCGGGAGCGGCTCGAGTGTTTGCCCGAAAACGGTCTGGTATTCAGATAGATTCTCTGTTCTTCCGGTTGACCCCACCGTCGCCAACACACCGGGCACACTGAATGCAAACCGGGCGCAAAACTCCGCCCAACTCTTGATGCCCGACGCCTCAAACACAGGAGCGACCTCAACCGCACGCTGCCGCAGGTAGTCTTTCCAGGCAAATCCGGGCTCGTCCCGCAATCGGTGGACCGGCCCACCCGATACCGTCCGCAGCGCCACGACAGGCGTACCGGTGTCAAGAATCAGATCCCAAAGACGGTTATCCGCGAAACGCTGCAAGGGGTTAAGGTAGAATATGATGGCATCCACCAATCCTTTTGTGTGGCCTGCCTTCAACGCACGGTAGGGCTGTTCCGATGTCCAAGGGAACACCTCAAGCAAAAAGGCCCTTACCCGTCCACTTTCCCGGATCTTCTCAAGAGTCTTGAGGCACGCACCACCTTGCGCAAACTCACGCGCCAGATTACCACCGAGGCAGAGTTGCCCGCAATCCATATGATCCAGACCCACGGGACGAAGGTTGTCCTCGATGGACTGCTCCAGTTCAGCGATTGAGTCGCCCCCGATCTTGTAGATCATGGAAGGGATGTGTTCCGGATCCTTCCGGAATGCCTGCCCCAGGATGTTCAACGCATCCCCATATTGCGTGCTCGTGTGAAACCACCATCCGGTCCGCATGGCGGCACACGCCAGCTCGACGCGCTTTTCTGCCGGAATCGCAACGTCACCCAAACGGGTGGTTCCATAGACAAATCGGGAATAGGGGTATTTCATGAGCGGATCCTAAGCCGATCAGCACGATGTTGTCGCGCCCAAAACCATGCACTTTGGTGTGCACACCACAAGAGATGATATCGTCATCTGATTCCCATGAAACACCAGGCCAGGTTCCCACTCATCCCCCTTTACACAGACAAGTCCACGCTCCGGCTCAGTTTCAATTCCACGCCAATGACGAGAACGATTTCTCCCGTCTTATAACTAATTTTCGGCATTGCAGTCCAAACCCGAAACGGGTATCCATCTGAACAGGATACACGGGCAAGCCTTCCGAAGGTGGCATCTCACATCCCGCGCATGAATCAATCTGAAACATATGAATCCAGAAATCCTGAATCCGGAACAAGCCAATGTTCGCGTGTTGCTTTCACATGAAGCCCGTGGAGATCGCATGATCTTCCTCTTTGCCGACGACCCGCTGCCGCCGGCCATTGGACCCGATGAGTTTGCAGCCGAGGCCGGGGACATGGTCATCACACACGGAGAAAAGGATCGCACCCTGTACGTTGGAATGGGGGATCGCACAAAAGCCAAGCCCCATACATGGCGCAAAGCCACAGCTTCGGCCGCCCGACATCTTGATAAGAAGGGAAGCACCCGCATTCAAATCCATGTGCCGGACGATTGCGTATCGGTCGATCCGATCGTGGAAGGTGCGCTGCTCGGACTTTATCGCTATGACCGCTTTCTGGATGAGAAACGGAAGAACAAACCCAAAGTTGCGAATCTGGACTTGGTGGTGTCCCCATCCCGCCTCGCGACTGCAAAGGAGGAAGCCCGACAGGCAGCGCTGGCGTCAAAGGCTACCAATTGGATGCGCGAGATCGGAAACACGCCGCCGAACATCATGACACCAGCTGCCCTCGCCGCCCAGGCTAAGGCCCTCGCCAGCCGAAGTGGCATTCAATGCCGCATCCTTGAACCTACCGACCTCGAAAAGGAGGGCATGGGCGGAATTCTTGCAGTCGGGTCCGGATCGGTGAACACCCCACGCCTCATCGTCCTCGAGTGGATGAAGGGTGAGCCGGGCGAGCCCGTGACGGCAGTCGTCGGCAAAGCGATCACCTTTGACAGCGGAGGTTATTGCATCAAGCCGCCAGCCAGCATGCCGGAAATGAAATTTGACAAAATGGGCGGCTGCGCGGTGCTCGGCATCATGGCAGCGGCCGCCGATCTGGGTTTGCGCAGGAATCTCGTCGGCGTCATCGCGTCCGCCGAGAACCTCATTGATGGTGAGGCTTACCGCCCCGGAGATGTGCTTACCACATGCGATGGCAAAACCGTTGAGGTGATTGATACCGACGCCGAAGGGCGCCTGGTCCTCGCAGACGCCATTGCCCATGCCCGGCAGAAATACCGCCCCGATCTGATTCTCGAGATGTCCACACTGACCGGCGCCTGCATGGTCGCACTCGGAACGGATCGCGCCGGGATCTTCACGGATCACGAGCCTTCCCGCGAGAAACTGATCCGGATCGGAGAGTCCACCGGCGAACGCCTGTGGCACCTCCCCATCGGAGATGAGTATGAGGAGGCCATGCGAAGTGACATCGCCTTCATCAAAAACCTTGGCTCACGGCAAGGCGGAGCATCGAGTGCAGCCAGCTTCCTCCGGAAATGGGCCGAAGACATTCCTTTCGTCCACCTCGACATCGCGGGACCGGCTTCCATCGAAAAAGATGTGCCTCATGCTTGCAAAGGGGCCTCGGGCTTTGGCGTGCGCCTGATCACCCGTTTCCTATTTGAAAAACCCTAGATCGTCTTCTTCAGGAGCTCCCTCAATTCGGGATCGGATTGAGCCTGCCGGGAGACGACTCCCTGCTCCAGCTGGGCTTCGATCTCTTGCCGCCGGCTTTTTGGCAGACCCTTCAACACCTGCTCGAATGAATGCCGGATCCACGAATCGATCTGCGAATCCGGAACACTCCCATCCAGTATGACCGTGTTCCAGTGCTTCTTGCTCATGTGGTATCCGGGAACGACACAAGGAAACTCGTCCCGCAAACCCAAGGCCAAATCCGGATCACATTTCAAGTTCACAGATAAGGGTTTTTCGCGATAGTCCGTGAGTGCGAACATCTTTCCCGACACCTTGTAAACGATGGTGTGTTCATCAAACGGGGTTTCCTCGGTGGTTTCCGGGAAACCAAGCAACGCCATCCTGAGGTGTTCCGCATCCATGATAGCACCTCAGCATGCCGCTTCCCTGAATCCCCGCAAGTGCGAAATCCATCCCGGTCTTGAGGCAACGTGCTCCGCGAAGCGGATCCTCCCAGAGTAGCGGGAGCGTCTTGCTGGCGGTATTTTTGCCGCAGGCCAATAGGAAAGAAACGGAACCACGAACCGCACGAAAATAGAGAGGAATGATTTGGCCACACAGATCACATAGAAGAGGGGAATCGATTCACCACAGCGTATCCCCAGGCATGAACCCTGACAGGAAGGCACCCAACCCACTCCCTATCAGTGTTCATCATCTTCATCAGTGGTTGATATTCCCCTGTTTCCACCGTTCTTGGTTTCCGCGCATTTCGTGGTTGAGCTTATTTTCCAACCAAACATCCAACAGAAGACCGGCTTGGTCATGAGCGTGTTCAAATGACTGAAGCCGCCGCCGAAAGCCCGCTTCACCCAATCCTACAGACCCGGCCAAAAACTGTTCACAAAGAACGTCGGTCTGTTTTCTTGGCAATCAGCTTCACACGATAGGTCCCACGCAATATTGACGGCTCATCGAGTAGTAACTCGATGCCACTTTCATCACTGACAAGATCGCTGAAACGTCGGGTGATGTCCGTCCCGAACAAGGCAGTTCCAAAGTTTAATATTCGACGCCAGATCGTCAGGGGACGGTTGTCAGGGAGGAACTTATCAAACACAACAGCGCGGCCACCCGGCTTCAGAGCTCGCAAATTTTCTCTCAAGCAGGTCTTCCCGTCGGGAATGACGCTCAGGATGAGGTTGAAGATCACAGCATCGAAGGCTCCCTCCTCGACCAAAAGCTCCTGAGCATCTCCTTGAACCAGATGAATCTCTCGATCCACTATCGGAAGCTTCCGGCGTGCTTTGTCGAGCATATGGATGCTCAGGTCCACACCCACCGCACTCACTCCCGGCGGAAGAAGCGGAAGGTCTGCACCCGTACCCACACCAACCAGCAACACCCTATCGCCGGGTTGAAGATTGAGCACCGCCATCGCCCGCGAGCGGCCAGGGCACATGAATCGCCCGGCAACCCTGTCGTAAATGGGCGCCCACATGCGATAAATCAAAAGATTCCGTCGATTATTCATTTTCATAACACATACCCGCGCAGATACCTTATTGCGCTACACGACGAGGCGCAGTTCAGCCCGGTATATTCCATCCTCAATCGAAGCCGCATGGTAAATGCCGCCATGGGCTTTCACCAAAGCATCAACGATCCGGAGACCGATTCCGGTGCCGGGTGCTCCCTTCTCTCCGAATGAATTCGAGATAGTGAGAAGGATATCCGTTCCTGAGTCTTCAAGGATCACTGAGACGTCTCCCGTGCCGTGCCGAAGTGCATTGCTCAACAAGTTGTTAAGAATCTGCCGGATCATCCATGGGACTACCATGATGTTCCTATCGGACCCACATTGCCAAAACATCTCGCGACCTTCATCCTTTGCCAGGAGCGAATACGGCTCAAGACTATCGGATATGAGCGTTGCGAGGTGAACAGACTCCCGATTGATCTCGAGCTGACCGCGTTCCGCGCGGGCGATGAGCAAGCATTGATCGACGTATCCTTCCAACCGGTGCA
>JAPXRV010000106.1:0-10937 GCA_033813415.1 Opitutales bacterium
GTCTCATGCTGGGGTTACCCTGCTGGCGGATCTGATCTCGATGACCCCCGGCACCCTGAGTCTCGAGTATGAGCCGGAAGTGGGGACGCTCTACATTCACTCGATGTATGCCCGTGATCCTGATGCCTTTGTGAAATCTATCAAGCAAGACTATGAGAGAAGGATTCAAGCTATTCTGGAAAAGTGATCTGCCTCCATCTGCCGGAGATTGGGTGTTTCTGGGCATAACCGTCATTATTTCGGTTGGGCTGATTCTTTGCGTGATCCGTCTCCTGAAAGGACCGTCTCTTGCCGATAGGGTAGTTGCTCTGGATCTGATCTCCGCCCTGATGATGGTGGTGTTCATGGATTTTGCCCTGTTTTTCGGAACCGAAGTGTACCTTTCTGTTGCCCTGGCGATAGCGGTGGTAGGTTTTCTGGCGACCGTTTCGATATCGAGATACATGGAAGTGGAGGATGCCGACGATGAATGATTGGGTAGCCGCATTTCTTTTGTTGAGTGGTGCATGTTTCTGTCTGGTGGCCGCGATTGGGCTTATCCGCTTCGGAGATTTGTTTTTGCGCATACATGCGGCGACCAAAGCGGGAGCATTTGGGGGAAGCCTGGTGGCGCTGGCCTGTGGTTTCCATTTTGGAACTTTGTCAGGTTGGCTGCACACCGTTTTGATTATCGCCTTTTTTTACGTCACTGCGCCAGTGGCCGCTCACATGCTGGGGCGTCAGGAGTTCTTGCGGATAAAGCGCCAGAACGCGGTAGAGAACGTTCGTGATGAGCGCAAAAACGACTGAAGTCGATGGGTGACGGATCTTTACCTGCACGAAATGCGCTTGCACCTAAGCGGAAATCTGTTTCAAACGGCGTTTGAGAAGCGCAAACCAGAAAACAAATTGTTATGGCAACTACCGTAAACAACATCCGGAAAGGAAATGTAATCCAGTACAATGGCGAACCTTGCCTTGTAATTGAATGTGTGGTGAGGACGCCTCCGAACCTACGGGCGTTTTGCCAGATGTCGATGCGCAACCTCAAGACCGGAAAGGTGATCCATAACCGGACTAATGCCAACGATTCCTATGAAGTGCTCCATAAGGAGATCAGCAACTATGAGTTTTCCTATGAGGCTCAGGGAACGTTTCACTTCCTCCATCCTGAAACCTACGAGCCCGTTGAAATGTCGGAGGATATGGTCGGGGATACGAAAGAGTTTTTGGTGACTGGTCAGAACTATTCGGTTATGTTTGTGGACGGAGCTCCGATTGGGATCGAACTGCCGCCATCGGTTCAGATGAAGGTGGTTTCCGCGCCCGATGCGATCAGAGGTGACACTTCGGGAAACGTGCAAAAGACCGTAATTCTGGAGACGGGTATGAGCCTGCGCACCCCGATTTTCATCAAAGAGGGGGATGTGGTGAAGGTGAATACCGAGGAACGCAGCTATTTGGGGAGGGTCTGATACGGGGTCGGGAGGACCTGCTCCGGGTCCATCTTGGGAAGTCTTCAGTTCCTTTTTCCGGATTTGAGAGAAAGGTCCCGGGTGATTGCCGATGCAATAGTATGCATGGAGTTTCGGGATCGCGTGTGCGGAATAGTCTTCAGTTTTTTGCGAGGCTGCCGTTGATTGGCCATGGATCCGCAGGATGTTCGATCGGCGAAGGATAACGACGAATTACTGAAGCTATAGGACAATATGAAACGGAGAGAATTCATGCTGGGAGGTGCGGGGGTTGCCGCATTGGCATCGACTCTTGGCGTTTCGGCCGCTTCCCGTAGTGGCGGAATAGAAAGCGTCAGGGTTTACCGGAATGCGATTCCCCGTTGGCGGGGATTCAATTTGATGCCGTTCTTTTCGGGTTTGAGCACGAATCCGGATTACAATGGTCAGTCTGTTCCGGAGAATGATTTGATGTGGATCCGCGACTGGGGCTTCGACTATGTCAGGCTGCCGATCGATTATTGGATTCTGGTCGATTCCGATTGGCGGGTAAGCAAGCGGATGCGCATTGAAGATGTCCGAAAGTCAGATGAGGCTGGATATTCACGGCTGGATGCGGTGATTGAAGCTTGTGTGTCGAAGGGCTTGCACCTCAACCTGAACATGCACCGTTGTCCGGGGTATTGTATCAACGGATGGGAGATGGAGCCCTATAACCTTTTCAAAGACGGGCAGGCGGAAGACGATTTTGTCTACCATTGGGAATTGCTTGCGAGGCGATACAAGGGAATCGATGCTTCCAGGTTGAGTTTTAACCTGCTCAATGAGGCCCCCAATCCCGGCGACAAGATGTCGCCGGAAGATTATCGGCGGGTGATGATGCGGGCAGCTGCGGCCATTCGGGCGATCAGTCCGGACCGGATGATTATTGTGGATGGGTTGGAAATTGGCAAAGCGGTTGTTCCCGGACTGATGCACGAGCCGTTTGCCCAAGCTGTTCACGCCTACGAGCCTCATGAGTTGAGCCATTACAAGGCACCTTGGACTCCGGTGTTCATGGATATTCCGGAGCCTTCTTGGCCGACGGTTCGGCTTGATGGATCCCTGTTTGACCGCAAGCGCTTGGAATTGTATTTCGCGCCGTGGGGTGAGTTGGTCCGGCAGGGCGTGGGCGTCCATTGCGGGGAGACCGGGTGCTACCTCAACACTCCGTATCGTGTTTTTCTGTCCTGGTTTGAAGATGTCTTGGACATTCTCACCGGTTATGATATTGGTTGGGCACTATGGAATTTCCGGGGAGACTTCGGAATCCTTGATTCCAAGCGCAAAGATGTGCAATATGTGGATTGGTATGGACACCAGCTGGATCAACGCTTGCTGGATCTTCTGAAATCCCATTGAAAACCATGAAAACACCCCTCTATAAAATCTTTTCGACAGTCTCGCTTTGGATCAGGCTCGGCATTGTGTGCCTCGTGGCCGGCTCGGCGACTGTTTACGGAACTCAGGCGTCTGAAGGAGATACCGCAATGAATCAAGTAAACGGGTTCAAGGTGAGCAAGGGAACCAACATCAGTCATTGGTTGTCGCAGTGTTTTGATACGATGCCGCCCCGTCGCGGATTCTTCTCGGAACTTGATGTGGTTTTCATCCGCTCGCTGGGTTTGGATCATTTTCGCCTGCCGATCGATGAGAAGGAGCTTTGGACGGAGGATCATGAGAAGATTCCGGAGGCATGGGATTACCTCAAAAATGCTTTGAGTTGGGCCAGGAAGCATGAACTTCGGGTGATTGTGGATCTTCACGTGGTGCGGTCCCACCATTTTAATGCGGCAAATGAAGGTGGAACCAACACCCTCTGGGACGATCCTGAGGCACAGGAGCGTTTTCTCAATTTGTGGAGGGAAATCTCTGCTGAGCTAAGCTTTACGGATGTGGATTGGGTTGCCTATGAAATCATGAATGAAGCAGTGGCGGATGATCCGGAGGACTGGAATCGTCTCATTGCAAAGGCGCATGCGGTTATCCGTGAGCGCGAACCCATGCGCACCCTCGTGATAGGATCCAATCGGTGGCAAATCCCATCCACCTTCCCTGATCTGAAGATTCCGGAAGGCGATCCGAATATACTCCTGAGTTTTCACTTCTATGCCCCGCTGCTTTTTACTCACTACCGTGCTCCTTGGGTTGACTTCTATGCCTACGAAGGACCGGTGAGTTATCCGGGAAAAATCGTTGCAGAGGAGGATATCGAGAAAAAAGAACATACTCCTGCATTCAAGGAAAGGCTTCGTGCGTTGAATGGTGTGTATGACATCAACGCACTCGAAAAGGAAATGCAGCCTGCTATCGAATACGCAAAACAGAAGGGGTTACCCCTATATTGCGGAGAGTGGGGTTGTTTTCACGCTGTTGACAGAAAACAACGCTTGCAATGGTACAAAGATGTGTCCATTATTTTGAATCGCAATGGGATCGCTCATGCTCCATGGGACTACAAGGGTGAATTCGGCATTGTGGACACTTGGACACTAAGTGTTGATTGGAATTTGGTGGGAGCAATCCTGTCAGAGTAGTGTATACGAGGTAGTAGAAAACATAGACCCGCCGGTCCGGATTATCCGGCGGCGGGTCTTTTCTTTAGGGGGTATCTTTGTTAGGGGTTCTTTTTCCCTCTCTTCTATGGGCGGGGGGCAACTGTTAAGGTCCTTTTCGACATTGAAGACCGCTTAGCGGGTTATTTGTGCAAGCTGTTGCATGGTTGTTTATTGTTGGGAAGGTTGTCTTATGCGGACCTGGATGTCGGGAATGCCCGATTGTGAGCGGATTCAAGATCCTCGCATATGAAGAGAACGATCGGTTGATTGGGATCGATAAGTGCGGCAAGCAGTAAAAGAAATGTAATAGGTCTTCCGTTCCCGGAACAAACTGAAATCAAGCGTTGACAGATCCGGATCGCATTCTAAGAAACTACTGTATGGAAACGTCGAGCAGATCGAGACTAAGAGCGGAGCCCGTTCGATTCATGGACCTGAAACGGTTGTGGAATCTGTTGCTTATGGTGTGGATATCGGGCGGGGCTTGCCTGTTTTCCCAGGTATCGGCGGACACAATTGATTATACCACTTCGTATAATAATGGGGACACCGTGTTCAATCCGGGAGACACCGGAGCGGGGTATTGGGAAGTGGCCACTCTTCTGGATGACGTGTTTGGAACAGCGGATCCTGGAGCGGGTGCATTTACCGAGACTTATTCGGATGTCTTCACTGTGGGAGGAGAGGGCAACCAGATGGTGGATTTCACCTTCCTCTACGATGATGGGGGTTATGAGTTTCAGTTTGGATATTTTGTGGTGACTGATGCGTTGTTGGATCTCCCCACCGGAACGGTGGCGGAGAAGGAATACTGGGCCTATCAGGCGCTGAGTTCCGCCGAAGTCCTTTTTGTGGACCGCGAGTACAACGATTCCTATAGCTATTGGGATCCGGAACATCGGTTTATTGAAACTGGTGGTGGATATTGGAGCACAGAGAACGGTGGTGAATGGGTGAATGGAGAGTGCATTGGCTGTACATGGAAGTTATCCGGATATTGGGAGGGAGCGAATGTGACGGTTCCCGGACCCGGTGCCCCGGCGGGTGCTCAGGTTGCGATTCCGGATCCGGGTGGCAATGTGATTCCCGGTCAGGAGAGTTTCACGTATTCTGGAGTTCGCACGACCGGGAACACCGTGACTAGGGAGTTTGAAGGCGGAACCCGTTTGGGCTTTTTCATTATCACGGACAATACACTGGAGAACTTTCTTTCCGACTATTCGGACAACACCCAGTTCGATAGCTTTGGGGTCAACCGCTCGGGAGATGCCGAAGGATGGGTGAACGGAAATCCGAATTGGCCTCTTTTCTCGATAACGGATGCGAACCCCGGATTGGAATCCGGAAATACCGGGAACAATGGCGAAACCGGGGCTTCGGATCAGGTGATGACGTTTGAAGGAACAACCCGTGATGGCTGGCTTACGGATGCTGACACCGGGGATTCGCTCGCAGGACAGAACGGAACCTTTTTTGCGTTTGAGGATCTCTGGAGACGGCCGGAAAAGGATCCGGACAATTGGTGGCTATCGTCAGACGAGGACTTCAGCGACCTGGTATTCTTTGTGGGAAATGTCCGTTCGGGTAATCCCGTTCCTGAGCCGTCGACTGTGATGGCGGGTCTGGGGTTGAGTCTGGCTGTTGGTTTGCATCTTTTGCGAAACCGCAAGCGGGCACGGAATCGGAGTTGATGGATGGGTACATCGCGCAAACGATGGATCTTTCTTCTGCTGGCGATTCTGTCGCTGGCAGGATTGACGCTGTGGTGTGCTCCTCTGGTGTATCGCAGTATCAAGGTCAATCGGGCCAGGTCTCTCGTTGAAGGAATATCCGGTTATTATTTGGACGGCGATTGGCAGGGATATGAGCAGAGGCTTTTGTCAGCGGGCCGTCTCGCCCCTGATGATGAGGTCGTTCTGCAAGCTCAATCCAGGTATATGGCGGTTCGGCAACATCCCATGACCATCGGTTTATGGGTCCGTCTGGTTAAGCTATACCCGCGCAATCCTGCGAATTGGGATGGATTGTTTTTTGCTTCCGTTCAGATGAAGGATCCGAAGATGGCCCTGCTCGCAATGGAAGGATACCGAAGGTCATCTGCAGATGGCGGTTCCCGCCTGCGTGAGATGGAGGTGTTTTTTCTGATGCTTGCCGGGAAGAAACAGGAAGGGCTTGAGAAGCTGCTCCCTTTATTCAGTGAGGGAGTATCGGATGAGCGGTTCATGCTTGAGGCCGCAGGATTGATGCTGGAGTCGCAAGATCCATACAGGAAAGCTGCCCGGGACTGGCTCGGTGTTGCCATGGCTTCTGATTCTTCGGGTGGGCTTGCCGCAAGAGTGATCATGGCAAAGGATCCGGATTTGGATGGCGAGGACGCCCGGCGTTTGGCCCAAAGCATACGCTCACATCCCGACAGCAAGTTGGAGCATGAGGTTTTGGCCTGTTCTCTTGAGGTTCGGGCGTCGGTGATGGATGGTTCGGATGGAGTATCTGTCTGGCAAGGATTGTCCGAAGGGAGATCTTTGGAAGACCGGGTGAAGGTGGCACGTTGGCTTCAGATGAATGGAGACCACTTGTCCGCGGCTTTGATGGTTCAGCCGTTGGAAGCGATGGGTCACCGGGACGCAGCCCTGGTTCACGTTGAAGTGCTTCAGGCAGGGGCTGCATGGGAAGAGATGCAGGCTTTTCTCAACCACAGAAACTGTCCCTTGCCCGAGGTATTACGTCATGGTTGGCTTGCCAAGTGTTCCTGGGTTTTGGAGAACAAAGAAGGATTCGGGATCGAATGGAGAAGAGCGGTTCAATCAGCCAAAGGCGATCCGGATGCTCTGGGCTACCTGGCGAATCTGGCGGAACAGTCAGGATGGACCAGCGAAGCTGAGGCTCTGTGCAGAGAGCTCATCCTCACAAAAGGATCAGGAATGAGGGGGTGGATGGGGCTTTACCGTCTCGGATGGAAGAACGGAGATTCACAGCTCATGAATGAGGGAATGGCGGGTTTGAGCCGGTCCGGAATGTCCGCGTTTTGATCCGCCTGACTCGAGACACCTTGTGGTTCCTTGTTTTCTACGCTTGGGAACCGGAATGGATCACAAAGGCCTGCCCCTTCATTCAGGCATTAACCCGGGTGGAATGAGTGCCGTCAGTGAAGCTTTGAGGGTGTCCGGAATGAGCGCTGCCTGAAACTTCCCGGTGTAGGGATCCCCCTTCGCATATACAGTGGTCATGGATCCGACTGCCACTTTTTGCAGCTCAGAGTCCCGCTCGGTATAGAATCCAAACCGGTATACAAGTGAATGATCCTTGATTTCAAGTGCCTCAATTGAGATTTCGACGGTGTCTCCAAAGCGCAGAGGATGATTGAAAGATGCGTTTGCTTTGACTCGTGGCCATCCGCGCGCCTCCTGCCCGTCACGCATCATGAGCGGAACTTTCGCCTTTTTGAAAAGCTCGGCTTCGGCCTGCTCCATGAATCGGTAGAAGTTCGAGAAATGCACGATTCCCGCCATGTCCGTTTCGGAAAACTGGACGGTATGATAGGTGGACAGGATGCCGGGTTTTCGCGTCATAACACTCAGTCAGATCATTGGCATGGTAAGGGTTTGTGGTGAGCACGCAAGCGCGGAGGGGATGAATCGATTGTGTTAGGGCGTCCAAGGATGTCTGTATCAACTGGATATTGCCAAATCATATTGCATGAGCCAATGTGGTGGGCAGATTTGAGGTATGACGGCGCTGTTGTTCAAACTGACGGGTGGAGTCGGTCTATTCTTGCTGGGAATGGTGTTGCTGACGGATGGACTGAAATCGTTCGCGGGGGATGCCTTGCGTCGGGCTTTGATCAAGTTCACCGGGAATCCGTTGAAAGCATTTGTATCCGGATGTGTGGTGACGTTGATGGTGCAGTCATCGAGTGCGACGACGGTTGCCGTGATCGGGTTTGTGAGCGCGGGGCTGCTGACTTTTCCTCAGGCGGTGGGGGTGGTGATGGGAGCGAGTCTGGGAACCACCGGGACTGGATGGATCGTGGCTGAACTCGGCCTGAAGGTCAGTGTCGGGTTCTATGCGCTTCCCTTGGTCGGAGTGGGTGCGTTCATGAATCTGCTGGGAAATGGGCGGTGGAAAGCGCTGGGAATGGCGTTGGCGGGTTTTGGGCTGATCTTTGTTGGGATTGAGACGCTTCAGGAGGGGATGAACGGGTTATCAGGTGTGTTCAACTTGGCCGAATTGCCAAAAGGTGGTGTTTTGAGCCGATTGTTGATGATCGCGATCGGGATTGTGATGACCTTGATCATGCAGAGTTCGAGTGCGGCGGTAGCGACAACCCTGACTGCGCTGCACACCGGATCGATCCATTTCGAACAGGCGACCGCATTGGTGATAGGTGCTGCGATCGGAACAACGGTTACCGGGGCGTTGGCGGCGATCGGAGGGAATGTGTCGGCGAAACGCACTGCGTTGGCGCACGTGACCTTTAACGCAGCGACGGGACTGATTGCGCTGATTCTTTTCCCCTTTTTACTTGGAGGCATCACATGGGCACAACAGCACATCGGACTCGATCCGGGTGCGACCAGCCTGGCAGCTTTTCACACTGCGTTCATTGCGTTGGGAGTGCTTGTTTTTCTCCCGTTTGTGCGCCGGTTTTCGAGGGCAATTGAAGATTGGTTGCCCGATCGGGGGCCGGCTTTGACCCGGCATTTGGATCCCACACTTTTACATTTGCCGGAAGTTGCCTTGGAGGCGAGCGGTCGCGCGTTGAAGGAGATTGCGGGCGAATCTTACAGACTTTTGTTGGCTCGCATGGAGGGCCGATGGGGAAGCCATGAGCTTCGGGTGAGTGATGCTATCCATCTGGCTCTTGAGTCAACCCGGAGCTTCATTGCCGGCGTGCCGTCCGTAACGGTGGGAACTCCCATGGCGCAGTCCCGTCTCGATCAGTTGCACGCGGTCGATCATTTGGTCCGGTTGAGCGGATCTTTCCATCCTCCTGGCGCTGTGCTTGAGCATTTGAGTGACGCAAGGATGCAACTGCCAATTTCCCTGTGCAGCGAAGTATTGAAAGCGGCAGAACTGGGTTTGCAGGACGGAGTGATCGATCCGGAATGGGTCCGGAGGGTTGAAGACGGCACCCGAAACCTTTCGGATGTCCGTCGTAAGGAGCGACCGTTGGTCCTCGAAGAAACGGCAAGCGGGCAATGGGACGCCAAGACGGCTCTTGAGGTGCTCGATGCCATGCGTTGGATTGACACGATCGGCTATCATGTCTGGAGGATCAGTAACCATCTGACTGGAAAGGATCCGAAGTCGGAATCCATGACATGAGCGTGTTCAGCATGGATATTTCGCAGGGGGTGTGGACGGGTGCATGGAGGCGTGAGGTTTTTTCGAGTGGACAAGCGGAATAGCAGTGCCCATAGAACAGATTGACCGCATCGTGGTCCTGCCAGCAGAACGTGGGATGGTTCCTTTTCCGCTGGTTGAACGGTATCTGGTACGTCGAGTGAAACATGAAGATCTGCCTCGTGACTGAAACTTTTCCGCCGGAGGTCAACGGTGTCGCGATGACACTGTTCTCCTTGGTCCGGGGCTTGAAGGAGAAGGGACATGAGGTTCAGGTGGTTCGGCCCCGGCAGAAATCGGGGGAGGTTTCGGACTCCGGTTTGAACATTGAGCAGTTTTCGGTGGTGGGCGTCCCCATACCCGGATACAGCGGTCTTCGCATCGGGTTGCCATGCCGTAGCACCCTGATCCGACTGTGGAAGAAGTCCCGACCCGATGTGATTTACATCGCGACTGAAGGCCCGCTTGGGCACTCCGCATTAAGGGCGGCGCGTCACATGCGGCTTCCCATGGTTTCGGGTTTTCACACCAACTTTCAGCAGTACATGATTCATTATAATCTGGGATTGCTGAAGGATCCGGCTGAGCTCTATCTGAAGGACTTTCATAACCGGACGCTTGCGACCTTTGTTCCCACTGAGGATACGCGGAGTCAGTTGTTTGAGATGGGTTTTCGTAATCTTAAGCTGATGGGCAGGGGGGTCGATACCCGATTGTTTGATCCCGCGCATCGGGATAGGGCGTTGAGGGCCTCTTGGGGAGCGGAAGACGGGGATCCAGTTGCGATATATGTCGGACGGGTTGCTTCTGAAAAGAACATGCCGTTGTTTTTCCGGACAGTGGCTTCATTGCGTGAGATTGAACCCCGGATGAAGGCGGTGGTGGTTGGAGATGGGCCTGAGCGGCGCGCTCTTCAGGACGCCCATCCTGACGTTGTGTTTGCCGGGATGCAGAAGGGTGAGGCTCTTGGCCGGCACTATGCCTCGGCGGATGTGTTTCTCTTTCCCAGCACGACGGAGACCTTCGGGAATGTGGTGACTGAAGCACTCGCCAGTGGACTGGTGATTGTCGCTTTCGATTATGCCGCTCCCCGACAGTATATCCGGTCGGATATCAATGGGTTTCTGGCTCCAATGAGGGATGAGGACTGTTTTGTGGCGAAGGCGCGCCTGGCAGTGGCGATCTCCCGTTATCCAACGATGAAATTGGCAGCGCGGGAGACTGCGATGAAGATATCATGGGATGTTGTGATGGACCGATTTGAGCAGGACCTGATGGAAGTCCTGGAGCACGGTCCGAAGGAAATTTGATTTAGCGAAAAATCTCTGCTTGACGGCGTGTGCCTCGGAGGATTTAACGTTTAATTCATCTTCAACAAGATCAACTTATACTTTCTACCACGACCCCCTTACCCGCTGATCTGAACCGCCGATGCTGATCCCAACCACACGATCATTCGGACTCGACTTTCCCTAAACCGGATCCCTGTCTCCGCTGCTTGTCACGCTGTGGGCAACTGCCCGCTGCCGACGGATCGGAGGGGGGGATCCAGCAACACCAAAAC
>JAPXRV010000107.1:0-10902 GCA_033813415.1 Opitutales bacterium
CGAGCACACGTCCAGGTATCTTCCTTGGGAGATCGTTTGGTATAGTGCATTTCCAGAAAAGCTCAGGGCCCTTGCTTTCGAGAGCTACCTCAAGTCGCACTCGGGCAAGGCGTTTGCCTCCAAGCGACTCTTGTAGCCCTGCGAATTACCCATGTCAGACGCCAGCTGCGATCCCTGTCCCCCTGTCTACAAGGAATCACCAGCAGCTTTCCGTTCAAAAGACTATGGGAAACTACTTTCACTGAAATACGTCGTTTTTACTCATCCGTAAATAATGTCGTTTTCAGTAAAGCTTCTTCCGGAGCCCTTCCGCCGAAATCCGCGGAATAATCCGGAACCATTTCCCACTGATCAGCCCAATCTCCGCATCCCTCTTTCCCAAGACGAGATTCGGCTTGCTCATCGGCTCGCGATTTTTTCCTAGCCTTCTTCACCCGGGTCGGTTATCCTTTCCGGGTTGCCTTCAGATGGAAGTATCCTTCAAAGTTCATTGTTCTTATATTCCTAAAAGGGACATTTTCGCCGTTAACCTCACGCCCATACTGAGGAATCCCAGTTTGGTTACGATAACTACTGTCAAGTATCGTGCTGCATTTGTAGGTCATTTGCGGCTCCCGGTTAGCAAGATATGAACAAGACAGACGAGATGCTGTATGAGACAGCCGCGCGCGAAGTCGCGTTAAAGAAGCCCGTGCCAGGGGTATATGCCAAAGCATTCGCTGATGCTGACGGAGATGGAGATAAAACAATCGCACGCTATATAAGACTTCGAGTTGAGCAACTGAGAGGTGAAATGCATGAGGAAGCAGATCGGCGAACGGACGCTGAACGGGAAAGGACCCGACGGGAGACTCAGGCAAAGGCGGCTCGCAGAGACGCTCTTGGCTCAGCGATCCATCCCTGTACGGCCCACGAGGAAACAACAATAGCCAGACTGCGACCGGACATGAAAGAGTGCATCAGAGCAGCGGCGCATCACTCAGACTTGGACAAGAGACGGTTTATGGAGTTGTCAAAATGGTACAGAAAGAAGTCCGATTCCTGGATCTACAATAAACTCCAAGACGTCACAGGAACATTTAGGGCTGCCTATGGACTCCTCGCGCTTGAAGCATTCCGGAGAGATCTTGACATCCAGACAATCAGAACAGCAATGGCCCCCGATGAACTTCCGGAGAATTAATAAATCCCGATCGGGCCCCGGGGCTGATTAAGCATCAGCATAGACAGCCGCGGGACAGCCACCACCCTGCGCATGGGTCCGTAGTGGGCGGGTTCCTCTCAGACACGGGCTTGAAGCCCGCAGTAAAAGACCATTTTAGCGGCCCATGCGGTTGCTCCGGGATCCCAGCATCACGCATCATACAGCGGGAACGGCTGCTGACCATTCGCACCGGGTAGAGCGCCCCACTCCGGGCATTCTTCATACACTTGCAAATCTTGTGCTTGTGCAAAACGCAATCTGGCCTCACAATCTGTTTCATTCTGCCTTTCGCCCCGATTCCCATGGAGAATATCTTTCAATTTCGCAAAGACCTCATCTCGGACTACAGGAAGTTCTCCACCAGCTTCACCAGGATAAAGGCACCGGACATCAAGGATGTCGTGGATCGCGAATACGCAAACGGCCGCTACTGGCCGGAAGCACTTATCCAGCTCAACTGCAACTACGAGCGAGCCCAGACGGTCGAAGATCTGGTATCCGAGGGCCTGCTCCATCCGCTTTGCGATCCCATTTTCAGGGCCGGCCCGGGGAAAGCATCCATTCGCCTTTTCAAACACCAGATGGAGGCGATTTCCATCGCACAAAAGCAACAGAGCTATGTAGTCACAACCGGAACCGGGTCCGGAAAGTCACTTTCCTTTTTCATTCCCATTGTTGATCACATCCTCAGAGCCAAAGAATCCGATCCTGAACCCAGGACCCGCTCCATCATCATTTACCCGATGAACGCTCTGGCGAACAGCCAGCATGAAGAAATCAACAAGTTCCTGGGGAATCTGACAAACCCGCGACAAACCATCACCGTCGAACGCTACACCGGGCAGGAGGACACATCCACACGCCAGCGCATCGCGAATAACCCTCCGGATATTCTACTGACCAACTACATGATGCTCGAGCTCATCCTCACCCGCTATGAGGAGGTTGACCGCAAGGTAGTGGACAATTGCAGCGGGCTCTCGTTTCTGGTGCTCGATGAACTGCACACCTACCGGGGGCGCCAAGGTGCCGACGTCGCCATGTTGGTGCGCCGCCTTCAAGAGCGGCTCAACGCCGACAAGCTGCTCTGCATCGGCACATCTGCCACGATGTCGAGCACAGGCTCCCGTGAGGAGAAGGAAAAAGTCGTCTCCGATGTAGCCTCTCTTCTCTTTGGGCAGCCAGTCTCTGGAAACAATGTCATCGGCGAAACCCTCGAACGGTGCACGGATCCCTCCAGAACATCGGAGAGTGTCCAGCCGGATCTTCGTGCCCGGATACGCCAGCCCGTTCTGAAATGGGATTCGTTCGAGCATTTCCAGCATGACCCGCTTGCGATCTGGGTCGAGCTGAACATGGGCCTCGACATCAAGCCCGGGATTCGCCCGGTCCGCGCAAAACCCATCAGCATCTCCACTGCTACCGAAAGGCTCGCACTTGACTCTGGATGCGATCAAAGGGAGGCAAGGGAGGCACTCGAATCCTTCCTTGTCCGTGCCCAGTTCATCCGGGACGCCAATGACCGGGCTCCCTTTGCTTTCAAACTCCATCAGTTCATCAGTGGCCCTGGAAAAGTCCACTGCACCCTTGACGAAAATGGCTCCCGCGTCATTTCGCTCGATGCCCAGCGGTTTGCCCCTAACCGCCAAGCGGACAACATTCACCTTTTCAGCACACACTTCTGCCGCGACTGCGGCCAGGAGTTCCACCCCGTATGGCGCCACATCGACGACGGCATGTCAGTCTCTCCCCGCGACATCACCGATGTGTCGATTGACGATGATCGGCTTCAGGCCGGATTCCTGGCACCCGTATACCCAGACATGGTCTTTAAGGGGAATCTTGACGACTACCCCGAGTCGTGGATCGATCATACAGCGAAAGAACCACGACTCAAGGCCGATCACAAAGGCTCAGCCCTTTCCAAGGTTCTCATCGATTCTAAAGGGCGGGCAGGCTCGGGTCGCGCCTATTGGTTCATTCCCGGCATGTTCCGGTTCTGCCCATTTTGCGGCCAACTGCACGAAGCGCACGGCCGCGACAGCAACCGGCTTTCCGGCCTGTCAGGCGAGGGTCGCTCCTCCGCCACCACGATGCTGTCCCTATCCGCGATCACGCACCTTTATAAGCACAGCGCGGATTTCGATCCCAACTACGACCCACGCAAACTGCTTGGCTTCTCCGACAACCGCCAGGACGCCGCGCTTCAAGCCGGACACTTCAATGACTTCCTCTTCCTTCTCATGCTCAGAGCCGGGCTTATCGCCGCTCTCAAAAGCCATGGAGGCGTGCTCACAGAGGAAAACCTTGGTGCTTCCGTTTTCAAAGCGCTTGGATTCGACTCATCGGATCCGGGTGTGCTTGCAGAGTATCTCTCCAACCCGACCCTACTGGGGCCCAGCCTGCAGGACGCCCAACGGGCCGCCCGTTTTGTGATCGGCTATCGACTCATCCGGGATCTGCGCAAAGGTTGGCGTTATAATAACCCCAACCTTGGACAACTTGACCTCTTGGAGATCGGATACAGCCACCTCAGCGGATTTTGTGCTGACTCCCGGTGTTTTGCCGCTTCCCGCCAGCCCCCCGGATCCGGTGTCTCCATGCTGCAAAGACTCTCACCTGATGCAAGGGAAGCACTTGCGACCCTTGTGTTTGGTGAGATGATCAAAAACCTTTGCGTTGATTCGCCTTACCTGTCGGACAGCGAACAGGAGAAGCACGCAGGGCTTGTTTCCCAACGGCTCACTGAAAAATGGTCTTTTGCGGACGATGAACGGCTCGATACCACCCGAAAGCTCGTTACGGGAAAACAACCGAAGAAAACCTCCAAACCGAGGTATGACCTCGTCAGTGGCGGTGCGCGTTCACGCTTGATCCGGCTGATCAAAAACGCTCCATTCTGGAAGGAATCGCCCTTTGATGGCATGATCCAAACCATCAAATCCGAAGTTCTGGTGGAGCTCCTCGAATCCTTTCTGCGTGCCGCAGAACGTTACGGTTTCGTTGAGTCCCGAAACGTGGATCGGGACAACTCCATCGGTTGGATCCTGAAATCCAGCTGCATGGAATGGCGCCTCACCGAAGACAAGGCCATGCAGGACGAAAGCCAATACAATGCTTTCTTCCGCGATCTTTATCTTGCAACGGCCCAATCCTTTCTGGATGGCACCAGCCCATGTTTCGACTTCGAAGCTCACGAACACACCGCCCAAGTGGATTCGGACACCCGCAAACTGCTCGAATCACGTTTCCGTTACAGCGAACGCGACCAGCGCGAGTGGCTTGAAGATCCGTCGCACCTCACTCCGCTGCGTCGCCTTCCGGTTATGTTTTGCTCGCCGACCATGGAGCTGGGCGTCGACATCGCATCTCTCAACACCGTGTTCATGCGCAACGTACCCCCCACACCAGCCAACTACGCCCAACGCAGCGGGCGTGCCGGCCGGTCCGGACAAGCGGCTTTGGTCATCACCTATTGCGCCTCGATGAGCCCGCACGACCAGTGGTTCTTCCACAATGCCGAAAACATGGTGCACGGAGTGGTCAAAGCGCCCACCCTTGACCTCGCCAATCGCGAGTTGATCGAGAGTCACCTCAACGCCCTCTGGCTCGCCAACACCCGCTGCGAGCTCCCCTCCGGGATCGCCTCCGTGCTCGACACCTCATCCAGTTTCAAACCCGTCCGAAACGAGTTCGCGGACATCATGAACCGACCCGAGATCGTAGAAACCACCCTTTCACAGGCTGAACGGGTCTTGGCCAGGGTCAAATCTGTGCTCCTGCCCGACTCCGCTCCATGGTATGACGCCCATTTTTCACGGGATACACTGTCCCGCTGCTTCTCCCGTTTTTCCGATGCGTTTGAACGCTGGCGCAAGCTCTTCGACGCTGTCCGCAAGCAGATCGAAGAGGCCAACCGCATCAACATCAGCCCCGCCACCTCAAATCAGGATCGGGATAACGCCAGACGCCGTTATCAAGATGCGACCAACCAGTACAACCTGCTGCTAAAGGAAGGAAGCAACCACAACAACGACTTCTACCTTTACCGTTACCTTGCCAGCCAAGGGTTCCTTCCCGGCTACAACTTTCCACGCCTTCCACTTATGGCATGGATTCCCTCCTCCGGAGGAAAAGGCAGCCGCGATAAACGCGACGGCACAATGGTCAGCCGCCCGCGATTCCTGGCTCTTTCCGAATTTGGCCCGCGCAGCCTGATCTACCACCAGGGACGCATGTTCCGCGTGTTCAAAGTCAAACTCAACGTATCCTCGGCGGATCAAGTCGCCGCGGAAGCATCCCTGCCCACCATTACCGCGCGCATTTGCTCATCCTGCGGCTACGGGCATCTCGGTGATAATCCCGCCGCCCCGGAGCCCTTGGCTGACATCTGCGAGCATTGCGGTGCTCCCCTGGAGGAAGAAGGTCGCGTCAACTACCTTTATCGGGTGGAGACTGTTGAGACCCGCCCCGAGCAAAGAATATCCGTTAACGAAGAGGAGCGCCAACGTCAGGGATTCGACCTTCAGACCACCTATCGTTTCATGCCAGGGATCAATGGCCAACAGGAATACCATGAGGCCTCGCTGCAACGCGAAGGCACTCCCATCGCCCGCCTCACTTATTCGCCATCCGCTCGCATCTGGCGCATCAACAAGGGATGGCGACGCCGGAAGAAAAACAGTCACCTCGGCTTTTTTATTGATCCAATCAGCGGGACATGGAGTAAGGAGGAAAACTCCGACGAGCAAGACGGTGAAAAAATCCCGGATCTACCCACCAGCAAAGTCATTCCTCAGCGGGTCGTCCCCTACGTCGAAGACTACCGCAACATCCTCATCTTCACGCCCTCCTCGGAATTCACACTCTCCAACGAGGCCATGGCCACTTTGCAGTCCGCTCTCCTGCGCAGCATCAGCCGCACTTTCCAGATCGAAGATTCCGAAATGATAGTGGAGCCCCTCCCAAACCGCGAAAACCGCAAGTCACTGCTCTTCTACGAAGCTTCCGAAGGTGGGGCCGGGGTGCTGAGCCGGCTGGTGCAGTCCCCGGAGTCCTTCGCCACGGTCGCCCGCGAGGCCCTGCGCATCATGCACTATCAAATCCCTCCCGAAGGCAGCTTCCTTGATCTCGATCTGGCGTCGGCAGAAGAACGACAGTCGGGGCAGGCCATCTGCGAGGCCGGATGCTACCAATGCCTCCTGTCCTACTTCAACCAGCCCGATCACGAGCTGATCAACCGCAGAAACGCATCCGCCCTCGATATCCTCCAGCAAGCGGCCCATGCTTCAGTCGTCCGCAAAGGCTCCGCATCGCCTTCTCAAACCGGAGCTTCCTTACCAGACTCATCCGGCTTGGCTTTCGCGGACTACCTCACCCGACTTCACCTCAAGAGTCCCGATCAGCTGTCCGTCCCGCTCAACAACGGACAATGGACCGCCGATGCGCTCTACCGCTCCAGCCGAACCCTCGTTTTCTCCCATCAGCCATCTCCGGAGCTACAAGACTACCTGCTCGACCGTGCCTACACCTTCCTGGTGATCGGCACGTCCGAAAAAGAGTGGGAGACTGCCATTCGCTCCGCACCCGAGCTCTTTGGAACCCTTCCCGCCTGATCCATGCCCACACTCGACACCTACCACCCCGGAAACCTCGTCCGCGCCCGCAACCGCGAATGGGTCGTCCAACCCGGATCCACGATGGACACCCTCCTGCTTCGACCACTGGGCGGCACAGAGGATGATGTCACGACCTTGTTACCGGAGCTCGAGTTCGAAGCCCCGACTTCGGCCACCTTCCCTCCGCCCGATCCTGAAAAGCGGGGCAACCACATCAGTGCCCAGCTCCTGCGTGATGCCCTCCAGCTCAAATTCCGCGCGGGTGCCGGACCCTTCCGCGGCTTTGCCAATATCGCGGTTGAGCCCCGCGCCTATCAGTTGGTTCCCTTGCTCATGGCGCTGCGCCAACAAGTCGTCCGCCTGCTCATCGCAGATGATGTCGGCATCGGCAAAACCATCGAAGCCGGACTCATCGTGCGGGAGCTGTTCGACCGTGGGGAGATCCACCAATGCGCCGTGCTCTGCCCGCCCCACCTTGTGGATCAATGGCAAAGCGAGCTCGAACGGCACTTCAATATCAAAGCCAGCGCGCTTACTCCATCCACTGCCACTTCCCTCGAGCGACACCTCCCCAGTGGCAAATCGCTCATCGACCACTATCCCTTCCTGGTCGTGAGCCTCGACTACATCAAAAGCGACCGCCACCGCTCCCACTTCCTGTCCATCGCTCCCGATTGCATTGTGGTCGATGAGGCCCACACCTGCTCCACCGGCAGGCAGGGCAAACAACTCCGCTTCGAGTTACTCAAACGCCTCTCCGAAAAAGATGACCGTCACCTCATCCTCCTGACCGCGACCCCGCACTCCGGAGACGAGCTCGCCTTTTATAACCTCCTTTCGATCCTCCATCCCGATTTCCAGCACATTCACGAAGTCTCCGAGGAAGAACGCCGACGCCTGCGCGAGCGGCTCGCTCGCCACTTTGTGCAACGCCGGCGCAAGGACATCGAAGAGTGGCAGGATACCTCCGTCTTTCCCGCACGCTTCACGAAGGAGATCACCTACGAGCTCTCGGGCGACTGGGGCGCTTTCTTCGACCTCGTCCAGGATTACTGTCTGCGGCTCGCCGAGCGGATCGACCGCGAAAGCAGCTCCGCCCGCCACGTCATCTGGTATGCCACCCTCGCTCTGTTGCGCTGCGTCGCATCTTCTCCCGCTGCCGCGGTGAAAGCGCTCAACACCCGCCTCGAGGGCACCGAGGAAGAGCTGCGCAACCTCACCGACGACAGCCGCATTCAGGATGGCGAAGCCGATGACCTTTCCCTCAACGACCTTGAGCCCGCCGCCGCCTGCGACCATGCCAGTGAGCTTCAGGCCCTCATCGCCCAAGCCGAATCCCTGAGCGGGCGCTCGGGCGATCCTAAACTCGCCGCACTCATGCACCACCTCGAAGAACTGCTGCGCGACGGATTCCGCCCGGTGGTCTTCTGCCGGTATATTGCCACGGCCCACTACGTTGCGGCCCACCTGCGCACCCATTTCAAAAAAGCGACGGTCGATGCCATTACCGGCGAATTCACGCCTGAGGAACGCGAGCAACGGGTGCAGGATCTCGGCACTGCGCCCCAGCCCATTCTCGTCGCCACCGACTGCCTATCCGAGGGCATCAACCTTCAGAAGGACTTCAATGCGGTGGTCCACTACGACCTCGCATGGAATCCCACCCGCCACGAACAACGCGAGGGCCGTGTCGACCGCTTCGGCCAAGGCCACCCCGAAGTCCGCTGCACCCTCCTCTGGGGTCAGGATAACCCGGTGGACGGCTTCATCCTCAATGTCATTCTCCGGAAGGCTGAGGCCATCAAGGCCGAACTGGGTGTGCTCGTTCCCATGCCAGCGGATGAACAGCGCCTCAACAACGCCCTCATCAAAGCCGCGCTTCTCAAGCGCAAACGCAGCCCGAATGCCCGCCAGATGGAGCTGTTCGAAGGGCTCGAACCCGAGCTCAAGCCCATTGAGTCCGAGTGGGAAAACGCCATGGAAAAAGCCCGCGCCAACCGCACCATCTTCGCCCAGCGCAAACTCAAACCCGAAGAGGTCCTCCCCGAATGGCGCCGCCAACTCGATGCGATCGGCGACGAAGCCTCCATCCACCGTTTTGTCAAAACAGCCCTCATCCGCCTCAACTCACCCCTCGAACCCCACGGCAAGTCATGGCGGCTGCAGATACAGTCACTCCCACCCTCAGTGAAGGATCGCCTCGCCGAAGAAGGGATCGACAAGCCACTCATTCTCGACTTCCAGTGCCGCCCCGAACCGGGAGCCACCCTGATTCACCGCACCCATCCCCTCGTTGCCACCCTCGCCGACTACTTGCTGGAAGGCGCCCTGCAGGAGGACCACGCACTCGCCGCCCGTTGCGCCGTTACCATCACTGCCGATGTGGAGGTCGCCACCAGTATCTACCTGCTGCGCCTGCGCCACCAGCTCCGCTATACCCGCCGCCGCCTCCCCCGGACCCTCATGGCCGAAGAGACCCTTGCCATCGCACTCCAGGGTCGGCGTGATCCACAATGGATCGAAGGAGAACCCGTCAAAGCCCTCCTCGACATCCACCCCAGCGGCAACCCCGCACCCGGCACCTCCCTCAGCGAGCTCACCCAAGCCCTCGAGCGCTTCACATCCCAACGCTCCCGCTTTGAAGCACTCGCCCGCCAACGCGCTGACCAACTCCTCGCCGACCACCAGCGTGTCCGCGAAGCAGCAAAGGACGTCGGCACCTACGAAGTCTCCCCCTGCCTCCCCATCGACCTGATGGGAGTCTATGTACTCCTGCCGGACTCGCTCTGAAAGATTATGAAAAGGTCTAAGGTCCAAGGTCTAAGGTCCAAGGTCCAAGGTCCAAGGTCCAAGGTCTAAGGTCCAAGGTCTAAGGTCCAAGGTCCAAGGTCTAAGGTCTAAGGTCGCATCAGGTAGATTTCGGTTATGAGGGAAGAGAAATGGAGCAGCCTAATTAAGAAATCCTTTAGAATAACTTGAATCGGTCGATAATTTGGTATCATATGATACTAACCCTCCCCGATCCAATGAAACAGAATGCACCGATACACCCACAAGGAACTGGCTGGAAAGCTCAAGGCTGCCATGGCGGCCTTCGAGGCCAACCGGGTCGCCTATGTGGAAGAGGAGAGGCTGCCCTTCGAGCACGATCGCCTCGGGCTCGGCAGCCTCCAGGATTACAAGGATTTGCTTTATGAGTGCATCCAAATTGCGCTCGACGATCCCGTAACCTGTTTTCAACCCCCTGCTCAGAAATCAACCCGTCATCAACTGACCCAAGGGCTCCCCATGTGGGGCTTTGAGGTCACAGGCTGCGAAGCCTTCCCGACCAAGCGCATCTATTTCAAGTTTTCCCTGAAAGAAACCAAAACTGGCCAGTATTACTGCCACGTCAGTTGCCATGAAAGTACCAAAGACCCGAAAAAAACTTAAACGAGGCATCGCTCAGGTATTGCCGGCGCAATGCCTGTACTGCGATTCGGATCAGGGATGTGAAACCCCTATCGTCACGCGCAAACTGCCCTTCCGGGATTGCACGCTAGAGGTCTCCTTTGAAGTAACCCAATGCAAGGCATGTGGGGAGACCTTCCTGAGCGAGCCGCAGGCAGAGGCTCAGTTGAAGCAGACCGTTGCCGCTTACCAAAAGGAAGCCGGGTTGTTGACTGCGAAAGAGTTGATTGGCAGACGCCATGCGCTAGGGCTTCGATCGCAGCAAAAGCTCGTGGATGCCTCGTCCGGGGCCATCGCCATTGCTACCCTCAAGCGCATCGAGGCCGGACAGTGGGTTCAGGACAAGACGACCGACATCGCGATCCGAGCCACGCTCGAAACCTTGGAGCAGCAGCAAGCGGATGCAGAACTACAGCGGATCTGCAACCAAGCGATGCAGGGAGGAGCCGGAACCGCCGTCACCGAGAGCGCCCGTTCCTGCTTTGATTGGTCGAAGATGTCGGACATGAGAACGATGGTATGGACGATTTGTGTATCTGACGCTCAGCCAAATGAGCCCAAAAACGTCCCGACTTGGGAGGACTATGCCTCTGCCGACGAAGACTCAAATAATCTTGTTCCATGTTAAGC
>JAPXRV010000108.1:0-10651 GCA_033813415.1 Opitutales bacterium
GCCAAATCCGAAGCGATGCGGGATGTCGTCAAAATCGGGCGAACCCACTGGATGGATGCCACCCCGCTGACCCTCGGGCAGGAGTTCTCCGGTTATGTCTCCCAGCTCGACCACGGGCTCGCCGCCTTGCGCAACACCCTCCCCCACCTGTCGGAACTGGCTCTTGGCGGCACCGCAGTGGGTACCGGATTGAACACGCCCAAAGGCTACTCCGAACGCGTGGCCGGGCACATTGCCCGCCTGACCGGTTTCCCCTTCATCAGCGCCCGCAATAAGTTTGAATCCCTCGCAGCGCACGATGCGATCGTGGAATCGCACGGGGCACTCAAGCAGCTCGCCGTTAGCCTGATGAAGATCGCCAACGATATCCGGCTACTCGCTTCCGGTCCGAGATCCGGAATCGGCGAAATCACGATTCCCGAGAATGAACCGGGTTCCTCCATCATGCCGGGCAAAGTCAACCCGACCCAGGTCGAAGCCCTCACCATGGTTTGCACACAGGTTATGGGCAACGACGTCACCATCTCGATCGCCGGTTCAAACGGCCAGTTTGAGCTGAATGTGTTCAAACCGGTCATGATCCATGCATTCCTCCAGTCCGCCAACCTCCTCGGCGATGCCTGTAAAGCCTTCAACCGCTTCTGTGCCGTGGGCATCGAGCCGAACAAAGCCCGCATTGAAGAACACCTCAGAAACTCCCTCATGCTGGTCACCGCCCTCAACCCCCATATCGGTTATGAGAAGGCGGCAAAAATCGCAAAGAAAGCCCATTCCGAAAACCTCACGCTCAAAGAAGCCGCGCTCGCGCTCGGCCTGCTGACAGACGCCCAGTTCGACGAATGGGTGGATCCCTCCAAAATGGTTGGCCGTTAGTAGAATCCTCCGGGTAAGACGGAAATCTCACGATTTCCGCTACGGGAAGAAGGCTTCGATTCGATCTTCCTCAGATTTTGAGCTCTCTGCATTGGATGAGAAGACGACGGTCTTGATCATGAGCATAGTCGAATGACTCAAGCCGTCGCCGGGGCCTCACCGAAACGCCTCTTTCCCAAACCACGAACGTGTCATCCCTTCCAAAAGCCCTCTTTCAGATGGGGTGACTTCAGCCATCCTCTTTTGCCATACCGCTTGCGGATGAGCGGGGACGCTCATCCCTACCCGCAACAGCACTCTAACGCAACCGGGGTTCCCAACACCCTTGAGACTCCCAGCGTCATAAAACACTCCACCCTCGCCTGAGATCACCCGCACCCGGTAGGGCGAATTGTCCTCAATGAGCCGCCTCTTCCCCCTTTCGTGCTTTTCGTGCATTTCGTGGTTGAGAATCTTCCATCAATCTCTGTCCGAACTTGTCAATCCGACATTCCGGGTCGGAACGCTCACGATTTCCGCTACGGGAAAAACTTCCAATTCATCTTCCTTTGGGTCTCCGAGTCTTTGCGTGAGTCATCTCTTCTTATTCAATCCTGTGGATCCTGTTAATCCTGTCCAAATAGAGAAAAGCAACAGACAGGATGAACAAGATTAACAGGATGGGTTTTCACATCGCTCAAAAAGCTCGCAGTATGGGATTGATCATGAGCTTTGTCGAATGACTCGTGCCTCCCCACAAGGATTGAAGAGTGTGAACCACGAAATGCTCGAAAACCACGAACGGAAAACAATATTCAACCACTGATGCACACTGATAGACACTGATGGGAATGCATTTCCATGTTGTTCTTCCCTCTGTGTTCTATGTGTGCTTTGTGGCTAAAGATTCTCCTCTTCAAACCGAGATTCCGGAAGACGGAAATCTCACGATTTCCGCTACGCGAAGAATCTCCCTATTCATGTTCCCTCTGCGGCTTTGCGGCTCTACGTTAGAACCTCTTCTTCTCCAATCCGAAAACGCCGGGTAGGAACGCTTGCGCCTTCCACTACGAGAGCGCATCCATGAGCCACTGTCGGGTGGAATTCCGGATTCGCTTCATCACAGAATTCGGGTAAATGGCGAAAACCCACCTAACGCGATGTGGCTACAGTCGATTCCACGCGGCAATCGCGGCCCGGATCTGATTCCAGTTCCGGCCCTTCAGGCAACGGGGGTCGGGATCCATCTCCGCATCGTCGAACCAGGAGAGCGATTTCTCGACCGTCCACAGGTTCGCCGAGGGATACTTCTGTTTGAAAAACCCGAGCAGTTGCGGCCGATCAAAATGCTGCATAAGCTCATACAGGTCCCAGAAATCCTTTTTGCTCCCGCGGTTGGCGATCGCATTCAGCTTCATCGCGGCGATATCCTCCACTGCCAGCAGACGGATACCGTCCCAGTGCCGCACCTCTGCAATCATCGGATACCGGTGCGCCAGGCAGTCGACCCTTATGCCCTGGATCACCCCCGAAACCGAATTTGATTCGATGGATGATTCGGCCAATCCAAATTGTTCGCTGAGAAACTCTCCCAGCTTGACAGCATCGAAAGCCTGATCACTGAAGAGATCCAAATCAACGGATGTCCTGTGCCCATAGAGCAAACCCAAGGCGGTGCCGCCCGCCAAACAGAAGTCGCTCAATGGTTCGGTAGCCATTAATTCTGACAATACCTTCCACAGCACGGGAGCGACTGCCTCAGTGTGCAGCTTCATGTGCCCCACTGCTGCTCACGCTGCCAGGACCGGAACGCTTCGCAGGGAATCCGGAATTGATTGGCGAAGAAGCGCACGGTTTTGCGTGTCAGAGACGGCGCATGCAGCAAAGCATCCCGCACTCGCGCCTCACCGTAGAATCTCCAGGCGCAGCGCACATCATCTGCGCCTCCCCGCTCCATGATCCTGCAGATCAAAAACGCCGCATGGGTCTCCGCATCGAGGGACGCAGCATCCACATCCCATAAAAGGTGTGGCGCAAGCCCGGCAATGAATTCCCGCTTTGCAGTCATGATGTCCGCATTCTGATCAATTCCCCGCCCAGTTCAAGTTGAATCCCAACTCGAGCCCGACGCCATTTCGTCAATACTCAATCCCCATTTGTGCCGGAACATGCCGCTCGTGTGGGTGACGGATTAGCTTCATCTCCGTAACAAGGTCCGCCTCTTCCATCATGGACATGGGAGCATACCGTCCGGTGGTCACCACATGAGTCTCCGGATGACGCGATTGGATACCCGCAAGGACATCGTCCGGATCCAGCATACCCTGAAAGATCGCGATGTGCAGCTCATCCAACACCACCAATCGGTGTTTTCCCGCCTGAAGGAGCCTCAACGCAAACTCCCACGCATCGGCAGCCGCCTGCCTTGCCGCATCTTCATCGGGACGGTTCCAGGAGCAGCCAGTCCCCAGAGTGCGCACCTCCACCGGCAACCCCATCGATGAAAGCTTTCCGAGAAAGAGGCGATCCCCATCCGGATGCCCTTCAGGTGACTTCAAAAACTGTATCACTGCCACCGGAAGATCATGGGCGAGGTGCCGATACACAAGGTTCATTGCGGCACTGGTTTTGCCTTTTCCATCGCCAGTATGGAGCAGAAACAATCCGCTGCGGGATGAAAGGAGACCAGTCGAACTGGAGCAACTGCTTGGGTGGGTCATCGTCATTTCAAATGGGAACACAGTATTCAGGTTGATGAGACGGAGAACCCCTTCGGTCTTGCCGACCGAAAAGATCCCGGAAAAGAGCTTCGGCTGTCGAATACTCCAAGTGGATGTAGGATGCATGGAGGTTTTTGCATCGGTAACCCTCCTTACGCATCGATCCACAGGTCGACCTGCGGGCATGCCAGAGATTTCCGCAGTCGTTTTCGCGATCCCATGCACTGTGGTGAAATTCGTGTCCACGATATCCGGCTTTGTCCGGATCAAAACGGCCTTCAGTGTATCCGAAGCGCTGCAGCCTGGATTTCATGTGAACCTGCCCTGGCAAAATCCCAACCATGGGATGAAATCCGCTTCCCTGGGGAACAATTCCACCGGTCAGATACATGAGTCCCCCGCACTCAGCATAGCAAGGTCCACCGGACTCAACAAAATCGCGAATCGCCATCCGCATCGACTCATTTGCAGCCAATTCCCTGGCAAATATCTCGGGAAATCCGCCTCCGATAATGAGCCCGTCCAATCCTTCCGGTAAACGTTGATCCGATATCGGAGAGAAGGGACACAGTTCAAAGCCCCACTCCCTTACCGCATCCAGACTGGAGGGATAGTAGAAGTGAAAGGCCCTGTCCATAGCAATGCCGATACGGGATCCGACCCCAAACCGATCCTTTGAAAACAATCCGGATTTACCTTGTGGAAGGGCTTGTGGTTGGGGCTTGAGCCGCGCCACGATCGCATCCATATCGAGGTGGGATCCGGCGTGCCCCGCCAGCCTTTCCATGGGCGGGAGATCATACTCCTGACTCGCCCGCAACCCAAGATGTCGTTCCGGCCAATCCACACCGCTAAGTTCAGGAACCGCACCCAGAACAGGAACCGATAGATCCGCCAACGCAGAACGCAAATATTCCGCATGGGCGTCTCCCGACACCCGATTGAGTATAATACCCGTGATCCGCGAATCCGGACGCCCTTCCTCCATGAATCCACGGACAATCGCCCGGATCGAACGCCCTTGCCTGGCCGCCGGAATCACCAGGAAAACCGGCCACCCCAGCAGACCCGCAATGCCCCACGTGCTTCCTTCCGCCGAAGTGGGATGCGTTCCGTCGAATAGCCCCATCACGCCTTCAACCACACCCACCGCATCAAAGGTCCGCCGGGCCACAACGTCGCGAATCCGCTGTTCTCCCATCATATAATGGTCGAGGTTGTAGGTCGCACGACCCGCATAGTGTGCCGAATACCCGGGATCAATGTAGTCCGGGCCAACCTTGAAAGCCTGCACTGGAATTCCCCGCACACGCAACGCACTGATCAAAAGTGCGCTTATCAGGGTTTTTCCTCCGCTGCTACAAGTACCGGCAACCACCACACCGCGCGAGGGTCGAATCGAGTCAGTCTTCATGAATGCAATCCCATGGAATCAGCGCCCGATGCTCCCGATCATTGAAAACCCGCGCCTCTATACGGTACGCCTCCGCAAGATGAGCCCCACTGAGCACGGCATCCGGCAAGCCATCCGCTAGCACCCTGCCTTCCTTCAGCAGGATCAATCGATCACAAAACCGGGTGGCCAGCGTAAGGTCATGCAACACTACCACAACGAGGCGTCCGGCCTTCGCCTGCGAACAAAACAACTCCATAATTGCGAGTTGATGGAACGGATCGAGTCCCGCAATCGGCTCATCCGCAAGCAGCACCCGAGGCTCCACCGCAAGCATTCTGGCCAAATGCACTCTGCGCTGCTCTCCACCTGACAGACGGGTGAGCGTGCGTTTCGCCAGATGCCCTATTCCGGCAACCAGCATCGCTTGGCGGATCGCCTCCCGATCAGCAGCACCCGGGACACAAGCGGATGGAAGATGAGGCAAGCGGCCAAGAGCAACCACCCGCTCCACCTCAAGCGGCCAATGGCAGGTCGTGTCTTGTGCCAGGTATCCAACATTGCGGGACAACCAGGACCGGTTCTCCGGCTCCACGGCCACACCATTCACCGAACAGCGTCCCGATTTCCAAGGCAAAATCCCCAAAACGGACTTCAACAAAGTCGACTTGCCAGAGCCATTCGCTCCAATCAGGCCAATCACCTCACCGAATCCGGCATTGAACGATACTTCGGACAAGATCTGCCGGTTGCGACGGCACACACTGAGATCCGACACCTCAAGAGCTTTTGTGTTTTCGCGCTCTTGCATCAGGGCACCTCCCTTCGAATCCGGATGAGCAAATGCAGGAAAAACGGCGCCCCCAACAGAGCCGTAACCACGCCCAATCGCAGTTCTTGATTGAACACAAGTACCTTCACGATCATGTCAGCCCAGAGCAAAAGCACACTTCCCCCGAGACCACTCACCATCAGCAGACGCCCGGGATCCGATCCCACAAGGGGCCGCATCAGATGAGGCACGATCAATCCGACAAATCCGATCGATCCGGTCACGGCAATCGCCGGCCCGACCGCCATTGCCGATCCGATCACGATTAGTCGCCGCAACCACCGCATCGAGCAGCCGAGGCTCATTGCCGTTTCCTCCCCGAGTGAAAGGGCCGTTAGCCCACGACGGCATATAAGCAGCATAATCCAACCCACAGCCATCAGCGGAACAGCCAAAGCCACATGATGCAGGCTGCGATCGCTCAGGGAGCCCATGAGCCAAAACACAATGTCCATTCCGGCATGTGGATTGGGCGACAAATTCAGGGTAAGCGAAATGACCGCGCCAGCGAGCGACGATACCGCAATTCCCGCTAGAATCATCACGTGAACCCCCGCATCCTTGCCCGACAACAGCATCACCATCAGCAAGACCAGAAGTCCACCACCTATCCCTCCAATCGGCAAAGCGAGCGGTAAAAACGAAGCCCATCCGAGCGTGAACGTGAGGACGGCTCCCATAGCTGATCCGGTGGTCACACCCAAAACGCCGGGATCGGCCAAGGGGTTGCGGGTGTATCCCTGCATCGCCGCTCCAGCAATCCCGAGGCTGAAACCGACCGTTGCAGCGAGGACGGATCGTGGCAGACGGATCTCCCAAAGCACCAGTCGCACCATGGGATCCACGTGCTCACCCATCATCGAGAGGGGATTCAACACGACACTGCCAAGCGAAAGCGACCCGACAAAGCTCAGCCCAAGGGCAATCCATAATGCCACCGTGAGTGGATTCCGCAGGTGCACCATCAATGCCTGGCGGACCCGTAAACGTATTTCTCCGGTTTTGAAGCGGGACTCTGTAGAAACACGGGCTTTCATCTGGGTTCGATCGATCGATTGATGCGTTCACCCGGGGCCGATTTCGCAAAGGGTATATGCGCAAAACGTTCGGGAAATGCGGTGCGGGCCAGATGCTCCACGCAGTCTACCAGTCCATGATCCAAAGCAAGCAGGTCTTGTGCAGCCAGCTCGATCAGCTCCATTCTGCCAGACACAGCCGCTTTTCGGAATGCCGGATGATTCAGAATCTCCCGCGATAACGTCGGGGTATCCCGATGATAACTCGAGAACACGATCATGTCGGGCCTCAACAGCAGCAGCTCTTCAACCGACAGTTTTCCGACCCCTTTGACACCAGCTTCCGCCGCCACATTCAGCAATCCCGCGCTCTGCATCACCGTATCCTGACGGGTCCCGCTTCCGTATGTGCTGCCCCTGCCGATGTAGAACACCGCCCGCTTCGGATCGCATCCATCCGTTCGATTGCGGATCTCATCGAGCCTGCCAATCATCCCCTCCACCAGCAGCTCCGCTTCGGATTGAGCATGCAGCAATTCTCCAACTCCGCGCACCTGGCCAAACACATCCTGCCATGTCACAGCGGAACGCATCCGTGCAACGTTCAGACCAAGGCGCTCCAGCAGATCAACGGTCAAACGCGAAGACCAGGGCCCGAGAATCACCAGATCCGGTTCAAATTGGTAAATTCCCTCAGCCGACTCCCGCCGGATAGCCGGAACACAGGAGGCCTTTCTCCAAAACCGCGACACCTCCGGGTCCTGACTCACGAGGCTCACCGCCGCCAAACGCGATGCATCCACCATCTGCATGATGAGAGAATCGGTTGCCAGATCCAGCGTGACCACACGGCAAGGCCCCGATTGAACCGCCTCCACCGCGCGGCAGCCGCCTGTTGGCAATGCCAGACCAACCGCTCCAAGCGCAAGTGCCAGAACGGGGGCGCTGAACCGGCATCCTCCGTTGACCCGCCCCAATCCCTTCGTGCTAGAACCGCAGTGCATAACGAATCATCGCATTCCGTCCTTCCATCGGGTAATCCAGCTTTTCGAACACATACGCATCAAAGAGATTCTCCACTTGGAGCGACACGGTGTGTCCCGTTCCGAAACTCCAGGACATACTCCAATCCCATTGCCATTGTGCAGGGTATTCGTACCAGTCGCCGCCGTAGTGGGCATCGTAAGTGTAATCCATGTCAAGGCGAGTGCCCGTGTAGCGGCCACTGATCCGCATGACCACACCACCTTTCCGCCAGGTGAGATGAGGGATCACCTTCCATTCGGCCACGTTCTTCACCGGCTCCTCAATACCCGACGATTCGACTTTTGCCCGTTCCATCCAAGTCCCCTGCACTCCGCACTCCAAATCCCCGGGGAGGAGCGGAATCCACTGCCCCACATCCATATGCGCATCCCACTCGAGGCCGCGCATTTCCTGACTATCCGCATTCCGGTAGGTGAACAACCTGCGTTCTTTTCCATCCTCCAGGGGATCTTCAATTCTTCCCGTCGCCATTTCCACAATGCGGTCACGCACCTCTATTTGAAACCACGTCAGGCCCACATGCCAGGTATCGCCATCCCAGTCCGCTCCGATATCCCACGATACCGCATTTTCAGGATCGAGATCGGCTGCACCCCGGCACACCTTGGTGTATCCAGCAAGCTCCGTGGTGTAATATCCCGCCACCTGGCGCGCATCCGGAGCGACAAATGCGGTTCCAGCACTCGCCCGCAGCCGCATACGGGGATCCACACGCCAAACCAGCCCTCCCCTCGGGCTCAGTTGTTCAAAGCTTTCCTCGCCCCCTCCATAGCAATAGCTGGTTCCTTCGTAGTCAGACGCATCAATACGTGTCCCGATGCGATCACCCCGCACCCCGAGATTGGCAACAAGTTGTTCATCCAGCAAACGATGCACAAGCTCCGCGAATAACCCGGACGTCGTGCGGACACTGTCGGGGTTGTGGTAGCTTCTGCGGGTTCCATCCCGGTCAAATGCCGCATTCTCCTCATCCTGTATGGTGTGATCGATTCCAAACATCAGGGTGGTAAGCTCGTTCCATTTCCAATGATCCTGAAGTTGCACACCCCATTCACGGGTTTTTCGGTCCGTGGTTCTGCCACGGTAGCTCGCTGTGTAGGAATCCATGGAATTCACAGCGTGGGAATCCAATCGGTTATAATAAAATCTCGCCAATACATCATGATCTCCTGACGTGCCCCTCAGTTCAAGGGCCACACCTCCCCGATCCAGATCCCGCACACTCGGGTTTGCCCGTCCCGCTTTCTGTGCAGACAACGATCCTGGCATTCCCGTCCGGTCCTGTGTCCCGAAGTCGCTGCGCAGCTCGATCTCCCAATCCGGCGATAGTTTGTATGAGCCCCTCACCCTTCCGCTTAAAGTTGAGTAGGTGGTATAACGGTAAACCCCTTTTCCTTCCCATCCTGTCTCATACGCATCGCCATTACCCAGCTCGTAATCCTCACTCCTCTCCACCCAGTCGAGGGACACATCAAAACTGAACCTCGGATGTACCGAACCTCCCGCCGATACGCCTGCTTCCACCCGTTCATAGCTGCCGTAGCCTGTGCTCAATCTCGAGGCAAACGGCCCCTCCGACCGCTTGGTCAGAATATTCACAACCCCTCCCATTGCAGAGGGACCGTAAAGAGCCGATGCCGGCCCGCGAAGGATTTCGATCCGCTCAATTCCATGCATCGGGATCGCCCCGGCACTTATCGAAACCGGACGTCCATCAATGAGCATCAGCGTTGTCGGGTTGGTCTCGTGACTGTATTGCGGACGAAATCCCCGGATCGAGATTCCCGATGACCCTCCCGGATACTGGATCACGTCCAACGGGAAATTCTTCTTCAACAGGTCTGTCCCGAATGCTGCAGGCGTCAACTCCAAGTCCAACGAGTCAACCCAACCCACACTCTGAGGCACCAACCCAATCGCCACCGGTGTCCGGTTAGCCGTTACAAAGTAGGCCTCCAGTTCAGGCGCAAGATCACCAAAACTGAGGTTTTCCGATGCATCCAGTGATCCGAAGCCTAAAACGGTCGCCAAGAATGCCCCTAACATCAAAGGCCGACCACGTGGCTGGACCCGACGGCTTCGCCCCGATACCCTTGGAAATCCATCGGCTCTCTTCAAACCCCTCTCACCCGATACTCGCATTATTAATGGCATAAACATGTCAACAAAAGTCGCGGACTCTTTCTTAATGACACAGCCATGTCAACTAATTTTGTCGATCCACACCCTTTCGCGGGCTCGATTCAAGGGAATGCGTCAACCAGAGCGCCTTCCACAGTTCAAGTTGAATCCCGACTCGAGCCCCACACGAGGCGCAGTCCACGTAAACGCAGACGTTTCCACATAGATTCATCCGGCATTCAACCCAAGCCACATCCGGCTTGATCGCCCCTTCAGTCGGCCACTAAACTGGGATTTCCCAGATTGAATCCTCATTCCTACAGCCTTCCCGTGCCCACTATGATGTTCCGATCGCTCATTACGCTTAAGGAAGTGTGCTTTGTCCTACTTCTGGTTTCCATTCTGCATTGTGAGGGAAATGTCCTGGAAAGACTGGAGTATGAGGAGGGAGAGTCGTCAGTCACAATAACCCGATGCCGCTTGGGTATCGATCCAGTTGTTGTGCCTGATACAATAAATGGCAAGCCGGTCACCGCGATCGGAGACGGGGTGATCAGTGCATGCGATCATGTCCGAAATGAGATCATCCTTCCGAAAGGCATCACTTCCATCGGAAAACTGGATTATCAAGGCAATCATGGCGCAATAAGAGTGGTCTTCACTGGAGATG
>JAPXRV010000109.1:0-10619 GCA_033813415.1 Opitutales bacterium
AAACTGAAGAACTTATTACCAATGAGGTTGAAAAAACGCATCGCCTGTTTCTCCATCGGATACACCAAACGGACGCCGTTGATGAACTCACCCCGACCTTCGACAATCGCCTCATAAAAACGGGGAAGATCCTCGGGAGACACCGTCATGTCGGCATCCAGAATCATCAAAATGTCCCCGGTCGCGGCAGCAAAGCCGGTTCTAACCGCATCGCCCTTTCCTTTTCCTGGCTGGCGCATGAGCTTAACATTGCGCCCGGGATGCGCTGGAATGGCCCGTTCGATCGCCCCATAGGTGCCGTCCTTCGATCCACCTTCCACGAAGATGATTTCCGTTCCACTTCCCATTTCAGGAATCCTGCGGAACAGATCCGGGATATTACCCTCCTCGTTCCGCGCCGCCACCACCACCGTAACCTTCGGCATCGAATCACCCACCCGCGGAGCAGGCGGCAAGCGCCGTGCGACAATCATATTCGTCAGGTCAAACAGGCGGAAGCCGGGCAGCTTTGCAAGGAAGCGGTTGGCCAATGCCGAAAGCAAGGGAACCTCAAAAGGAAACAATACTTCGGAGGACTGCTTCACCACCTCGTAGCCCTCCAAATGCAACAAATTCTGAATATCCTCACGGGTAAACCAATTTTGCTTAAGTGTTGGGGTGATCCATCCCCAACGGGCAACAAGTGATAGAGCAGGCTGCCAAAGCCGGCTGTAGTTATTGATCACGATACGGGTGTGGTCACCGATGCAGTGCTTGAGGTTGCGCAGCAGCTGCTGCACATCCCACAAGTCATTCAGGATGTCGCTCAACACCACCGCGTCAAAAACTCCATCCAGACGGAAATCATGCGCGTCCGCACAGACAAATCTCAGGTGAGAGTAACGCTTTTCCGCCTCACGAACCATCTCGGGCGAGAAATCAACCCCCACCCCATCGGATGGCTTGAGCGCATCCAGCAAATCACCACAGCCACAACCAATTTCCAGAACCCTCAGGCCTTCCGGAATCACCATCCTGTACATATGGGCCAACCGCTGGTGATAGCCGCGGCCCATTTCGCGGCGGGGCCCCTTGGCAACCCGATCCCAGTGGGCAATACGTTCTTCGCGAAATGAGATCTTTTTTTCTTCGTTGGATGGCATGTCCGCGAGATTGTAAACGGATTCCAATAAGCGCAACCCGATTTTTACCGGGATTCACCTTGACTCGCTCCCGGAACCGAATCCCCTATGCATCAGAATCCATTAATCATGTCCACACCACCGTCAATCACATCAGACGACCCCTACACCCTCAACACGGAGGACTGGGGCCGCACCCGCTACGCCGATGCTTTCGCAAGGCAACTCGAGCGGGTGTCGATGCGGGTGGATGGGACCATTGGCGACACACTGATCTTCACGGAGCACGAGCCGGTCTTCACCATCGGACGCCACAAAAACGCCGAACAGCACCTCAAGTGGACCCGTGAGTTGCTCGCGCACAATGGAGTCGAAGTCGAACTCACCAACCGGGGAGGCGACATCACTTACCATGGACCCGGCCAAATCGTCGGATATCCGATCATCGATCTCAACTCCACAAAAGACCTGCACCGGTATCTGCGGGATGTGGAAGAAGGCGTCATCCGGACCCTTCTGCCCTTTGGAATATCTGCCGAAAGGAGACCCGGGCTCACCGGAATATGGATCGGCAAACGCAAGATCGCCGCCATAGGGATTGCCGTCAAACAGTGGATCACCTATCACGGCTTTGCTCTTAACGTCGCCCCGGATCTGGCCCACTTCAGCGGGATTGTTCCATGCGGCATCACCGATGGAACCGTCACCTCCATGCAGCAGGAACTCGGCAGTGCTCCTTCGATGGATGAGGTCAAGTATACTTTGGCGGTTGAATTTCAAAGGATTTTCGCTATGTATGCGGTCCATGTTGACGAGCAAACCCAGTTGGCTTAGAGCCAAGTTACCCACCGGCGTAACCTACAAGGAAACCCGCTCCACAGTTGAGCATAACCACCTGCACACGGTATGCCAGAGTGCTCATTGTCCCAATCTGGGTGAGTGCTGGTCGCGGGGCACCGCCACCGTGATGATCCTGGGGAACATCTGCACACGCTCCTGCACCTTCTGCGCGATTCAGACCGGCCGGCCGACCGAGCTTGACCTTGGAGAACCTGCCAGAGTGGCCCAGGCCGTTAGAAAAATGCACCTGCGGCATTGTGTTGTCACCTCGGTCGCCCGCGACGACCTCAAGGACGGCGGAGCCGGCGTTTGGGCCGCAACCATACGGGCCATCCGGAACCTGAATCCGGGAACCGCGATCGAAGTCCTCGTTCCCGACTTCCTCGGCAAGATGGAGCTGGTGGATGTCGTGCTTGACGCAAAACCTGACATTTTCAACCACAACCTCGAGACCGTCAAACGCCTCCAACGCCCCATCCGCAAGACCGCACGCTACGACCGGTCACTGAGCGTGCTCAACCACGCGGCATCCGCTGGGTTCGCGACCAAATCGGGGATTATGCTCGGTATCGGAGAACAGGAAAAAGAGGTCGAAGAGGTACTTCTGGACATGCAAAAAGCCGGTGTGCGCATTCTCACCATTGGACAATACCTCCAACCCACACCCAAACACGAACCTATCGACCGTTGGGTCACACCCGAAGAGTTCGCTCACTGGAAGCAATGGGCACTCGCAAACGGGTTCGAAGTAGTGGAATCCGGCCCACTGGTGCGTTCATCCTACCACGCCGACGAACAGTCGGCCCGCTACGGCATCGTGGGTGTCGCATCCGATGCTGAACACGCCGCGGCTCAGGCGGTTTGAACCGGTTCTATCCATTTTACCACCCAAGAGGACTCCATTCCTCAATTATCATCCACTAACCTTTTTCTGTCGTGACCAGCAACAAATCGAAAAACTCAGATAAAGCTCCGTCAGCCAAAACCAAGGCTCCTGCAAAAAAGACGTCCGGAACCAAGGCAGCGTCCACGCGCGGAAAGAATAAAACGGTTGATGCGGAAGCCGCCCAACTTGAGGCCAATCGCGTCTCGGAACGGTCTCAGGAGTTCTCCCGGGCTGCCCGCGAGGAGGTGCTTGAGCACAACAAAACCTACGTCAAGGACCCGGTAAACGCATCTCTTTCCAAGGAGGACAAGATCCGCCTGTACCGCGAGATGATCCGGATCCGGCGATTCGAGGAGCGCACCCTCAGGGTCTATCAACAGGGAAAAGTGGGTGGTTTTCTCCACCTTTACATCGGGCAGGAAGCTATTGCAGTCGCCTGCGCCTCGGTCATGGAAGCCAATGACCATGTGATCACAGCCTACCGCGACCACGGAATCGCCCTTGCGGTGGGCATGTCCATGAATGAGTGCATGGCCGAGCTTCAGGGCAAGTTCACCGGATGCTCCAAGGGGAAAGGTGGGTCCATGCACTATTTTGCACCTGACAAGCGCTATTGGGGTGGTCATGGGATCGTAGCTGGACAAACCCCACTTGGGCTCGGGCTGGCGTTTGCCCTCAAATACCAGGAGCTCAAGGGCTGCTGCGTTTGCATGCTGGGAGAAGGGGCCGTCAACCAGGGCGTCTTCCACGAATCACTCAACCTCGCGTCCCTCTGGCGCATCCCCGTGGTATACCTTATTGAGAACAATGGTTATTCGATGGGCACCAGCCAGGCACGCTCATCCGCTGGAGCGATACTCGCCCAGCGCGCCGAAGCCTATGAAATGGGCTGGGACCATGGAAACGGAAACTCGATCTATGAGGTGCGCGCCAAACTCGCCAATGCCATGAAGGACGCCCGCGACAACCAGCGTCCGTCGATCGTCGAGTTCATGACCTACCGCTACCGCGGCCATTCGATGTCGGATCCCGACAAGTCCTACCGCACCAAGGAGGAAATCGAAAACTACAAGAAGAACAAGGATCCCATCACCCTTTTCGAAGTCACCTTGCGCGAAGAGGGAATCCTCAACGATGAGGCGATCAAATCCATCCATGCGGATGCCACCGCCGAGGCCGAACGCAGTGCACAGTTCGCGGACATGAGCCCCTTCCCTCCTCCCGAGGAACTCATGACCGACGTCTATTGGGAAAGCGACCACCCGAAGCAACGCCAGTCTCATGGCTCACTCTTCTTCGAAACCGTCTGAGACCCGGCCCGAATAACCCTAAACGCACCGAAACTTCCAATTTTCACTCACATGCGCCAAATCACCTATCGCCAGGCTCTCAATGAAGCCCTCGATGAAGAAATCGCCCGCGACCCGAACGTCGTCCTAATCGGAGAAGAAGTCGGCCAATTTGATGGAGCCTACAAAGTAACTGAAGGGCTCCTCAAGAAATGGGGCCCGAAGCGTGTGATGGACGCGCCCATCAGTGAAGCCGGTTTCATCGGCATGGGAATCGGAGCCTCCATGCTGGGGGTAAGGCCGGTCATGGAACTGATGTTCTGGAGCTTCTCCTATGTAGCGTTCGACCAGATCATCAACAATGCCGCCAACGTTCGCTACATGTCGGGCGGCCAGATCAACTGCCCGATCGTGATCCGTGGCCCGGCCAACGGTGGCACCGCCGTCGGTGCCACACACTCGCATACCCCGGAGAATTTCATTGCGAACACACCCGGACTGAAGGTGGTGTGCCCGGCTACCGCCTACGACGCCAAAGGGCTCCTCAAATCCGCGATCCGGGACAACGATCCGGTGTGCTTCATGGAAAATACCATCCTCTACAACGACAAGTGGGATGTACCCGAAGAGGAGTACCTTGTTCCCATCGGTAAAGCCGACATCAAACGCGAAGGTTCCGGAATCTCGCTTATCGCCCATGGACGGGCAGTCATCACGTGCCTGCAAGCTGCCGAAATCCTATCGAAGGAACACGGCGTCGAAGCGGAGGTTCTTGACCTGCGCTCGATTCGTCCACTCGACGAGGAAGCGATCCTCGAAACCGTCCGTAAAACAAACCGGGTGGTGCTTGTCGAAGAAAACAAACCCTTCTGCGGAGTGGATGCCCAAATCGCATCCTTGATTCAGGACAAAGCATTTGATTACCTCGATGCACCGATCAAACGGGTATCGGCAATCGATGCCCCACAGATCTACAGCATGCCACTCGAAAAAATCCAACTGCCCGACGCACGCAGGGTCGTCAAAAAAGCTCTTGAAATTCTCTGATTTCTCACCCCTTAACGATCACTTCCATGGCTGAAATTATCGAAATGCCCAAGCTGAGCGACACCATGTCGATCGGCACCGTTGTTCAATGGCTCAAGAAGGAAGGCGATGCCGTCTCCTCGGGCGATATGATCGCAGAAATCGAGACCGATAAGGCCACCATGGAGATGGAGGTATTTTCGGACGGAATTCTCCTCAAGCAATACGCCAAAGCCGGCGATCAGGTTACCGTCGGGGATCCCATCTGCGCAATTGGACAAAAGGGTGAAGCGATACCTGAAGCGGGTGGAAAATCATCCACTCCTGCAGCAGCCAAAGCCGAGCCGGCCAAGAAAGCGGATCCAAAACCCGAGCCAAAGGCCGAAACTCCCGCGGCAAAACCATCTGCACCTGCAGAGAGCAAACCTGCGGACAAGCCTGAACCCGCACGGCCCGCGACAGCCCCTGCCCCGACGGATTCGGGAGAACGCATCAAGGCCTCTCCGCTTGCCAAAATCCTCGCATCGGAGCATGGGGTCGACCTCGCCTCGCTGAAAGACAGCGGTTCCGGCCCCGGTGGTCGCATTATCAAACAAGATGTTCTGACTGCAGCCCAAGCCCCCGCCAAGCCAGCCCGCGCTCCCGAAGCACCGGCCAAATCGGCCGCACCGGCCCCTGCGCAACCCGCTCCCAAACTCGCCGATGTCGATATTCCGGTGTCCAACATGCGGGCAGTGATCGCGAGCAGGCTTCTCGAGAGCAAAACTCAAATCCCCCATTTCTACCTCGACACAGAAGTGGACATGCAGCCTCTCCTCGCCTTGCGCGAATCCGTAAATGCCGGACTGTCCAAGCTACCTCCCGAACAGGGTGGTATCAAGCTCTCGGTGAACGATTTCATCCTCAAGGCCGCGATCGAGGCGCTGAGGAGGGTTCCGGCGGCCAATGCATCCTGGATGGGCAGCAGCATCCGCAGGCACGGCGACATCAACCTGGCATTCGCGGTTGCAGTTGAAGATGGGCTGGTAACACCTACCATCAAGCAGGCGCATAACAAGACATTGCGTCAGATCGCATTCGAAGCGAGGGATCTGATCTCCAAGGCCCAATCGAAGAAACTGAAACCGGACGAAATGTCGGGAAGCACCTTCACCGTGACCAACCTCGGCATGTATGGGATCCACAGTTTCTTCGGGATCATCAACCCGCCCAACGCCGCCATCCTATCGGTTGGAGCCACGGTTCGCAAACCAGTGGTCGACGCCAAGGGTCAAATAGTTCCGGGCGACCGGATGCACATCGGATTGAGTTGTGATCACCGGGTGATCGATGGCGCGGTCGGAGCCCAGTTGATGGCTGCGATCAAGGAAGTCATCGAAAACCCGGCGCTCATGCTGGTCTAAGCTGTCTTTTTTTCAATCAACTCGAAATTTCTCAGCACAAATGCTGTGCAATTTCGAGGTTCGGCACGCGAAGTGCAACAAGGTCGCCCGCCTTAACCATCAATCCAAGCGACACAGAATTACTATGCCCAAATCCCTGCATTCACCTCTCGGCTGGCCCGAGCCACAAGGACTTTGGAACCCATCCCAGGAAAAGGATTCCTGCGGAGTCGGATTCATTGCGCATCTGAAAGGTAAACGCTCACACGATATCATCGAGAAGACCCTTACGATGAACACCCAAATGGACCACCGCGGGGCAAGCGGAGCGGATCCTAAGACGGGTGACGGAGCCGGAATATTCGTTCAGATGCCGGACAAGTTTCTCCGTAAGAAGATGGCTGCTATGGGCGTTGAGCTTCCGCCTGAAGGCGAATACGGCTCCGGTCTGGTATTCCTCTCCCCCAACCCGGCGGAACGCGAAGCGGCCAAGCAGTTGTTCGAGCACATCGTCCGCGAGGAAGGCCAGAAATTCATCGGCTGGCGCACGGTTCCGGTCAAGAGCGATATTCTCGGCAAGACCTCGGGGCGCTATGAACCGACCATCATGCAGATCTTCATCCGTCGCAACCCATCGATCACCGATCCGATGGACTTCGAGCGCCGGCTCTATGTGATCCGCAAGCGGGTGGGCAACGCCATTCACACCAATGAGGTTCCCAATCAGTTCCTCGACGTCCACGGAAACCGCAAAAACCGCTTCCCCGGAGGTGACTACTTCTACGTGACCGGACTCTCTGCCCGGACCATGATCTACAAGGGGATGCTGACGCCTTGTCAGCTTTCGGATTATTTTCCGGATCTGCATGATCCCGATTTCGAATCGGCTCTGGCACTGATGCACACCCGCTTCTCCACCAACACCTTCCCGAGTTGGTCGCGCGCTCACCCGAATCGCTTCATCGCCCACAACGGTGAAATCAACACCATCATGGGCAACGCGAACTTCATGAAGGCCCGTCAGGGACTCTGCAAGTCCGGTTTGTTCGGCAACAACATCGCATCTATCTTTCCGGTGGTGGTGGAAGACGGTTCGGACTCTGCCCGTTTCGACAACGTGCTCGAGTTCCTGCACATGGGCGGCTACGACTTGGTCCACGCGATGATGATGATGATTCCCGAACCATGGGAACGTCACACCCTCATGAGTGAGGACAAGCGGGCTTTTTACGAATACCACGCCTGCATGATGGAGCCATGGGATGGTCCAGCCTCCATCACCTTCTCCGACGGATATCAGATCGGCGCCGTGCTGGACCGAAACGGACTGCGCCCCAGCCGCTACTACGTGACGAACGACGACCTCGTGATCATGGCGTCTGAAGTGGGCGTCATCCCGGATCTCGATCCGGTGAATGTGGTTCAAAAGGGTCGCCTGCGCCCGGGACGTATGTTCCTTGTGGACATGAAAGAAGGCCGGATCATCCCGGACGATGAGATCAAGAAGCGGGTGTATTCGGCCAAGCCCTATCGCCAGTGGCTCGAGCAGAACCGCATTCTGGCCAGTCAATTGCCACCACCACGCCATGCGCGGGGAGTGGAAGCCGACCGCGTATCCGAGCGTCAACTTGCATTCGGATACACCTACGAGGACCTGCGTTTCCTGCTGGGTCCAACCGCTCTGAGCGGGGTTCAGCCGATCGCATCGATGGGTAACGACACTCCGTTGGCGGTGCTATCCAACAAGCCCAAGCACCTGTATCAGTATTTCAAGCAGATCTTCGCGCAGGTCACCAACCCGGCTCTCGACTGCATCCGCGAAGAGCTGGTGACCGCCACCGAGACCTTCATCGGATCGGAAGGGAACCTCCTGCAGCCTGACCCGCGCAGCTGCCGCATGATCCGGCTCGATAACCCGATCATCGACAACAAGCGACTGGCCCAGTTCCAGGAGATCGCGTTGGATGGCTTCAAATCCGCCACCATCGATGCAACCTTCCCGGCTGCTGAAGGTGGAGCCGGCCTCGATGCGGCCATGAAACGCATCTACGCCGAAGCGGATCACGCCATCGACCTGGGCGTCAACATCCTCATCCTGTCCGACCGCAGTATAGAGGCCGCGAATGCCGCGATCCCGACCCTGCTGGCCGTAGGCGGACTTCACCAGCACCTGGTCTCGAAGGGCACGCGCACCCGCTCCTCGATCATCGTGGAAACCGGCGAGGCCCGCGAAGTGCACCACTTCTCGCTGCTCATCGGCTACGGTGTGGATGCCATCAATCCATACATGGCGTTCGATTCCATCCACAAGATGATCCAGGATTCCATGCTCGACATGGATTTCGAGAAGGCGGTCTACAACTATATCAAGGCATCCATCAAGGGCGTGGTAAAGACGATGGCAAAGATGGGGATCTCCACAGTGGCATCGTATCGGGGTGCCCAGATCTTCGAGACCATCGGGTTGAGCACCCAGCTTGTGGACGCATTCTTCCCGGGCACTTCCAGCCGCTGCGAGGGTTCGGGAATCAACGAAATCGCCGAGGAGGCACTCATTCGCCACCGCGCTGCTTTCCCGGGACGTCAACACATCGAAGCCAACGAACGCGCACTTGATTCGGGCGGCGTCTATCAGTGGCGCCGCGATGGTGAATACCACCTCTTCAACCCCGAGACCATCCACCTGCTCCAAAAAGCGGTGCGCACCGGAAGCTACGAGGTATACAAGCAATACGCAGCCAAGGTGAATGATCAGAGCGCAAACCTCTGCACCCTGCGCGGGATGATGCGCTTCCGTCAGCAGCGCAAGCCGATCCCGATCGAGGAGGTGGAACCGATCGAAGCGATCTTCAAACGCTTCAAGACGGGTGCGATGTCCTATGGTTCCATTTCAAAGGAAGCCCACGAGACCCTCGCGATCGCGATGAACCGCATCGGCGGCAAGTCCAACACCGGTGAGGGCGGCGAGGATCCGGAGCGCTTCAACCCCATGCCGAATGGCGACAGCAAGCGCTCTGCCATCAAGCAAGTGGCCTCCGGCCGTTTCGGAGTGACCAGCGAATACCTGGTGAATGCCGACGAGATTCAGATCAAGATTTCTCAGGGAGCAAAGCCGGGCGAAGGCGGCGAGTTGCCAGGTTCCAAGGTTTACCCATGGGTTGCCAAGGTGCGCTACTCGACTCCAGGTGTGGGCTTGGTTTCACCCCCACCCCATCACGACATCTATTCCATTGAGGACTTGGCTGAGCTCATCCATGACCTCAAGAACGCCAACCGCCGCGCACGCATCAACGTCAAGCTGGTCGCGGAAGTGGGCGTTGGCACGATCGCGGCCGGGGTGGCAAAGGCGCATGCCGACGTGATCCTGATCGCCGGGCACGACGGTGGAACCGGAGCATCCCCGACTTCGTCGATTTACAACGCTGGCGCACCATGGGAACTCGGGCTTGCCGAAACCAACCAGATCCTCTTGCTCAATGATCTGCGCAGCCGCGTGGTGCTCGAAACCGATGGCCAGCTCAAAACCGGACGGGACGTGGCCATCGCCGCCCTTCTCGGAGCCGAGGAATTCGGCTTCGCCACCGGGCCGCTGGTTTCCCTCGGGTGCCTCATGATGCGGGTGTGCCACAAAAACACATGCCCGGTCGGAGTCGCCACCCAGGACCCCCGCCTGCGGGAAAACTTCGCTGGTAAACCCGAGCACGTGGTCAACTTCATGACCTTTATCGCAAAGGATCTTCGCGAGCACATGGCAGCCAATGGTTTCCGCACCATCAATGAGATGGTCGGACACGTCGAATGCCTGGACACTGCGGAAGCCACCGACCACTGGAAAGCCAAGGGAGTTGACCTCACCGCCATCTTCCACAAGCCGGATGTTGCCGGAGAAGACAGCACCCATTGCACCATGGCACAGGAACACGGGTTGGAGGAATCACTGGATATCACCCGCCTTCTCGAGATCTGTGCACCCGCAATCGAAAGCGGGAAAAAGGTAAAGGCTGAACTCCCGATTTCCAACGTCAACCGCGTGGTGGGGACCATCACCGGAAGTGAGATCACCCGTGCCCATGGC
>JAPXRV010000110.1:0-10413 GCA_033813415.1 Opitutales bacterium
GCTGTATGCGAAGCATAAGCCCTATGGGGTAAGTCCTGTGCCCGGTTGAAATGAACCGAATAATGAACGCGCTGGTAACAGGAGGAAATGGTTTTCTAGGCAGTGAGATCTGCCGGATGCTGGTGGCGCGTGGAGTTGAGGTTACCTCCATTCAGCGTTCGGATGTTCCGGACACTGCCCGTGTTGCTGGTGTCAGATACGTGAGTGGTGATGTCGCCGAATGGCCGTCGATCGATGCGGTTTTGGAAGGGGTTGACACCGTGTTTCATGTGGCGGCCAAAGCAGGCATGTGGGGGAGAGCCGCCGACTACGAACGGATTAATGTGGAAGGCACGCGGAATGTGCTGCAGGCGTGTCTGAAGCATGGAGTGAAGCGTCTGGTTTACACCAGCACACCGAGTGTGGTGTTCAATGGGGAACCCATCCATGGTTGGGACGAAAGTGCCCCTTACGGAAGCAATTGGTTGTGCGACTACGCCCGGACAAAGTGCGAAGCGGAGAAGATTGCGCTCGATCCGACGCATCGGGATCAGCTTGCTGTTGTGGCCTTGCGTCCCCATTTGATCTGGGGTGTGGGTGACCCGAACCTGATTCCGCGACTGGTGGCACGTGCGAAGGCCGGCAGAATGATCCGGGTCGGGGATGGCACCAATCGCGTGGACATTACCCATGTCGGTAACGCAGCGCATGCCCACCTTTGCGCCTATGATGGGCTGATGCGCGATCCCGCGAAGTTGTCCGGGAAGGCATTTTTTATTTCGGACGGCAATCCGGTGGTCCTTTGGGATTGGATTCAGGATTTGTTTGCCCGTCTTGGGCTGGTGGGGGTCAAACGCTCCCTCCCATTGGGGCTGGTCTACCGTATGGCTGGAGCTGCGGAGTGGGTATACCGGACCTTGAATTTATCCTCCGAGCCTCCCATGACCCGTTGGGTCGCGGTGGAGCTTGCGAAGGATCACTATTTCAATATTTCAGCCGCTCGCAGTGAGCTTGGCTATGAACCAGTGGTTGGCATGGAAGAAGGGTTGAGAACCCTGGTCGCTTCCATGCAGCCGAATGCGAACACGACCAACGGAGGGTAGCAGATGCCATGAATCGGGAGATTGTAATTGAAACCTTGCTCGGATCGCTCAGAGCCCGATTGTCATTGGCTGAGAATGCTTCCAGAGACGCTGCCGATTATGCGACGAACGAACAATCCCGCGCTGAAAGCGAGTGGGACACCCAGGGGATCGAGGCTTCATACCTTGCAGCCGGACAGGCCGCTCATGCCCGTGAGCTTATGGATTCGATCCAGATGATACAGGGGATGCTCGCCACTCCGCCTTTATCGAACGAGCGGGTTGTATCCGGATCGCTCGTGGAGTGCCGGTTCGATCAGGAAAGAGAATGGCTCTATTTTGCCCCTACTGCTGGCGGAGAAGTGTTCAAGGTCGACGGCATGGAGATCACGGTTGTGACTCCGCATTCTCCTCTGGGGCACCGGCTGTCCGGATTGGAGGTCGGGGCCTCATTCGAGTTGCCCTCCGGTGCGACGGGCATTGTTCTGAGGATACTCTAAGCAGAGTAGGATTTGTATCGCTTCTACTAAGGTCGGGTTTCAATACCCGTGCGATTGAAGACCTTGAACATCCCCGAACATGTCAGGGGTTTCCGGATGTGAATGCATGGATAACCGCTTTCATCGTGAAGGGCTTTTTCTTCGTTTCCGTAAGCGAGAATGTAGGGTGGTCGGGCTTCGGAGGATCTCATTTCGCTGGAGGCGAGTAGCCGGCTAAGCATGGGTTGCGGTATGAGAATCCATTCGAACGGTTCGGTCAGGCTGATGCTGCCGGTGTTATCGGAAACAGCGACAGGAATATCTCTACATGCCTTGGAGTCCATTCCGTTGTGCCAGAGTAGATCCAGAAGCGCCTTTCGAACCGTATCATCCGATTCGATAAGAAGTGTTTTTGCCCCTTGGAAGGAATGGAAACGGGGTATCTCCTCCGTGTTCTGTAGAGGGAGTTGAAGATCGAAGAAGAAACAACTGCCATGTCCCATGCTGCTTTCGACCAGAATGTTACCACCCATTGCCTGCACCAGTCGCTGGGAAATACTCAAGCCGAGACCGGTTCCTCCCAGTCGGCGTGTCGCAGCCGGATCCGGCTGCGAGTAGGGCATGAAAAGATCAGGAATTTTGTCGGCCGGGATCCCACTGCCAGTGTCTTTGACCGTAAAATGCAAGACGGGTTGTTCGGTTTTCGAATCGCTGCATGAAACACGAACGATCACCGATCCCTGGTCTGTGTGTTTGAGTGCGTTTGATACGAGATTCACCAATACCTGTCGCAGCCGGGGGGCGTCTCCTTTGAGAAGGAGCGGGCACCCCGGATCGGCAACAGCGACCAGATCCACACCCTTGTTGTGTGCAGCGGTGCAGAGCATACTTACAGCTTCATCCAACAGGGTCTGGAGGTGGAAGTCAGCCGACTCGATATAGATCTTTCCAACTTCGAGTTTGGATAGATCCAAAATATCGTTGACGATGCGCATGAGTGCTTCGCTGCAACCATCGATTGTTTCCACATAGTCTTTCTGCTCGTGGTCGAGTTGGGTGTGATTGAGAAGTTGGGTCATTCCAATGATTCCGTTCATCGGATTCCGGATCTCATGACTCATGTTTGCCAATAGAGCGGATTTGGCTTGGGACTCCCGATCCGCGGCGTCCTTAGCTGCTTCGATTTCCTTGCGAGCTTTCTCGAGTTTCTCTGCACGTTGCTCGGCGATCTCCACAAGGTGTGCGTTTTCAATTACGAGCGGATCAAACCCGCCATCTGATGTTCCATCTGCCGATTTTTCGGCCAGTTCCCAGTTGGAGATCGTGACCCGTTCATCCATCTCGAATGTTTTGCTGTGCAGTTTGAAAACTTTGTTGTTTTCGTCACAGACATGGTTCAGGCAAAGGTTCAGGGGGCATGAGATAAACGGATTGTCCGTGAATTCCTGGATGCGATGGTAGGCATCCAGAAGCAGCAAATCGTGCCACACGTAGGTTTCTCCCTGTTCTGCCGGGGATACTTCCAAGTTACTGGCGAAGCCGTTCTTCATAAACAGCTCAACCACTTTGGAAATGTCCTCGGGCGTTCCGGTTTCTTCGAACCAGTGTCCTTGTTCCTTAAGATAGTCGATGATCTCGGCACCGACTTCCCGCATGATGTGGGACTGGGCAAATGCATTGTAGCGGGACAGAACCTTGGCAAATGCAACCATGGTTCCCTCGTAAAGGGCCTTGTCAAATGGTATCATGATGAGGATGGGGATGATCTAGCATTCCCTGCACCGAAATGAAAGCGCTGGGGCTATGGAGAACAGAAGCAATGAACCCAGGTCTGTGATATTTTGCAAGACTCCCGATTGGATATTGGTACCAAAAGGCTAAACATCCGGCATGCTTTTGGTGCCATTACGATGGTAGGCTTATGGTCGTCGGGAAAACTGCATTCGGCGAAAGGTCTTGGGTATTGGTTTCAGGTTAACAGATGACCTTGCAGCACGGTTACCGTGGCACTGGTTATCGAGATCGGAACGATCTTTCCCATCAGCCCGGCGGTTGCCGGAAAGAGAACCTTGCGGAAAGATGGATTCCGGCCCATGAAGATGTTTTCGCCTCTTTTGGCGCGTCCTTCCACCAGCACAGGCTGAGTGGTGCCCACGTACGCGAGGTTCCGGTCAAGGGATTGGCGATGCAAATGATCCAGCAGAATCTGGTTGCGGGCTTCCTTGACTTCCTCAGGCACGGTGTCGGCGATTTCCGCTGATGGGGTGCCGCTTCTGGGGCTGTATTTGAAGATGTATGCCATGTCGAATCCGACATCGGTGAACACTTTTTCCGTCTGGCGGAAATCTTCATCGGTTTCTCCCGGGTAACCCACAATGATGTCAGTGGAGATGCTGAGGTCCGGGACTGCGGCTTTTAGTCCGCGAACGATGTCCATGTAGGACGCGACACTGTAGGGACGTTTCATTTCGCGCAGGATCCGGTCTGATCCGCTTTGCAGTGGCAGGTGCACGTAGCTTCCGAGCTTAGGAAGGTAGCCAAAGGCATCGATGAGATCCTGCCTGAATCCGCGGGGGTGAGGTGAGGTGAATCGAATGCGTTCCAGTTCCGGAATGCGGTGAATCGCTTCCAGCAGTTGCACAAATGGACTTTTACCATCCAATGGACGCAGAATGTCTTTCCCGTAGCTGGTGACGATTTGTCCAAGCAGGGTGACCTCGCGAACCCCGTTTTCGACCAGTCGGCCGATTTCGTCTACGATGGATTCAATCGGACGGGAGCGTTCCTTACCTCTTGTTTTGGGAACAATGCAGAAACTGCAGTGCATGTTGCATCCCTGCATGATCGAGACAAACTCCGAGACTGGATGCGCTTCGGGAATGTGGTCCCGGATCGTGTCTTGTGAACCCGCTTCATCCTCAAGATCGACGACAGACGCACCCAGTGGGCCCAATCCATTCATCGACTGGATAATGGCGTCAAGGTGTTCGGGGACACGGTGGAATTTCTGGGTGCCGACGATCAGGTCGAGATCCGGCAGTTGATCGAGTAGCTCACTGCCACGGTTTTGAGCCATGCATCCGATGATGCCGACAAGAAACTTAGGATTGCGTTTTTTCCGGGCGACAAGGTATCCCGCCTTTCCAAGTGCTTTTTGTTCGGCCTGATCTCTTACCGAGCAGGTATTGAGTAGCACAATATCGGCTTCAGATTCATCCTCCACGATCGAGTATCCGCGCATGCGCAACAAGGCGGCGACGGCTTCGGAGTCGCGCAGGTTCATCTGGCAACCGTAGGTTTTGATGGCGACTCGGTTCATTGAGCTGACGACATTGGATGGGTTACTGGCACGGGATGCGGTCTTTCCTCAGGCGCCCTGTGGCTTCGCTTTGGATGCCAACTCTGAAAGCGGGTCTCCTGTTACCCTCATCACGGACCAGCCGTCGACTTTTCGTGCGCCCATTGCCTCGTAGAACGCGATGGATGGAGCATTCCAGTCCAGTACCATCCACTCAAAGCGTCCACATCCATTCTCCTGGGCAATGTGCGCCAACTCAACCAGCAGCGCTTTGCCGATCCCCCGTTTCCGGAATGCCGGCTTCACAAAAAGATCTTCGAGGAAGATGCCGGGTTTCGCGAGAAAGGTGGAATAGTTGTAGAAGAAGAGTGCGTAACCAACTGCATGCCCGTCCACTTCCGCGAGAATAACGGATGCATAGGGATGGGGTCCGAAGAGGGTATGCCTGAGTTTCTCTTCGGTGGCCTCCACCTCATCCTTTAGGTGTTCGTAGATCGCCAATTCGCGGATAAGCCCGAGGATGGCCGTCGCATCGCCCGCATGCGCTTTGCGGAGCTGAAATGGAATGAAATCAGAAGATGGCATGCGTTCAGGAGGTAATGATCCCACGGATCCGGGCAAGCTCATCCGTCGAAAAAACGAGATTATTCAGGGCTGCCAGACTGTCTTCAATCTGCGAAACTTTCGATGCCCCGATCAGCGCGGAGGTGATCCTTGTGTCCTTGAGCAACCAAGCGAGTGCCATCTGCGCCATGGACTGCCCCCGCTCTCTGGCGATGACGTTGAGTTTGCGAACGCGTTCGATGTTGTATTCATGGATCAGGCTGTCCTTCATTTCGCAGACTTTGGACGCTCTTGAGCCAGCGGGTATGCCATCGATGTATTTGTTGGTGAGCAGCCCTTGAGCGAGCGGACAGAAGGGGATGCATCCGATCTGCTGTTTACCGATTTCGTCGAGCAGATGATTCTCTGCCCATCTATCCAGCATGTTGTAGCGGGGTTGGTGGATGAGACAGGGAGTTCCGAGTTCTTTGAGGATGGCACATGCGCGGGCGGTTTGCTCGTGATCGTAGTTGGAAATCCCGACATAGTGGGCGCGACCGCTGCGCACGATGAAGTCGAGGGCGCCCATGGTTTCTTCCAGCGGGGTTTCGGGATCCGGGCGGTGGCTGTAGAAAATGTCCAGACAATCGAGCCCGAGACGTTTGAGTGATGCGTCGCAGCTCGAAATCAGGTATTTGCGGGAACCCCATTCTCCGTATGGCCCCGGCCACATCCAATAGCCGGCTTTGGAGGAAATCACGAGCTCGTTTCGATAGAGAGCCAGGTCCGTTTTCAGCAGTCTTCCAAAGTTTTCCTCCGCGGATCCCGGCACCGGACCGTAGTTGTTGGCGAGGTCGAAGTGGGTGATCCCGAGGTCAAAAGCGCGCCGGACCATGGTCCGCTGGTTCTCAAACGGATCCACACTGCCAAAGTTTTGCCAGAGTCCAAGTGACAGTGCCGGAAGCTTCAGTCCAGAGCGTCCGCAACGGTTGTAGATCATGGATTCGTATCGAGTGTCGGCTGCCTGATATTGCATATGGGTCTTGGGTTGATCGGGTTGGTGGGCGTCCGGTGCTTTTGCACCATGGGACTCCAAACTTCCAGCAAAATGCCCGTGTGGAGTTCAGACTATGCCAAGGGAAATCATGCGCCAGCCCGAAATTGAGATCGGACTGCGAATTGTTGCATGACCAATTGCAGCGGATCACTTCCGAAAAAAGCGATTTCAACTCATGACTCATCGACCATCCGTTTTTACCGGGGAACAGGCGTCATATGGGTTTTGTACAAGATCCGGAAAGGGCGCCGTGAATATTTGATTAAGAGGCTTTTGACTATTGCGAAGGCGACCTCGCGTATTTCGATTCGCAGTCATGAACAGATCGCTTCGTAACAGTTATGACCCATCGGGTGTGTTTCTCTCCTTTTCCCGTTTATTGTTGATAACCGCGGGTAACATAATCGGGTCATGGATCACTGCCTCTTGTTTTGCTCACGACTACCAGGCGATCGATCCCTATCCTGAGAAATCCATCCATCAGCCCACGCCGATTCCCGGGCGGGTGATCTTGACTTGGTCAGGGGATCCTGCGACCACCCAGGCGATTACCTGGAGGACTGACACGAGTGTTTTGGAGGCATGGGCGGAGGTTTTGAAAGCCACCGACATCCCACTGGAGTCTCCGGGATCACGCATTCCGGCACTGACCCAGAGGTTTGTCTCAGATCTTGGAGACAGCAATTACCACTCGGTGGAACTATCAAATCTTGATCCTAACAGTATTTATGCCTATCGTGTAGGAGATGGGGTCAATTGGAGCGAGTGGCAGCATTTCCGCACAGCCAAGCAGGAAAATGCACCGTTCTCATTTGTGTATTTTGGAGATGCACAAAATGATATTCGCACGCACTGGTCCAGGGTATTCAGGGAGTCTTACCGAGTCGTTCCAGACGCAGCATTCACTCTGCATGCGGGGGATTTGATCAATAAGGCTGAACGGGACGGTGAATGGGGAGAGTGGGTAGACGCGCCGGGCTGGGTGAACGGCACCACTCCGGTGATCGTGACTCCTGGAAATCATGAATACCGGACCCTTCTATCGTCGCAGGATGCAGATCCCGGGTCCAGTCCGGTCCATCGACTCTCCGATCATTGGAGGGTTCAGTTCACTTTGCCATTGAATGGACCAGAAACCCTCCATGAAACGGCGTACTTTATCGACTATCAGGGAGTCCGTATTATTTCGCTGAACTCTAATGAACAACAAGAAGCTCAGGCGAGCTGGCTTCGGAGCGTCCTTGAAAACAATCCGAATCGGTGGACGCTAGTCACCTTTCACCATCCCATCTTCTCCCCCGCAAAGAACCGTGACAATCCGGAATTGCGCAAGTTGTGGAAACCATTGTTTGACGAGTTCCGGGTTGATCTAGTCATGAACGGCCATGATCACACATACGCCAGAAGCGGTGATGTGAGTCCTCTTGGAAGGGTTGGCACCTACAATGTGTCAGATGGTTACAATCAGGTGTATGATGCTGCAATTGGAACGGTGTACGTGGTATCGGTTTCGGGTCCGAAGATGTATGATCTCACAAGTTATGATTGGGCTGTGCGGGTGGCTGAGGACACTCAGCTCTTTCAAGTAATACGGATTGATGGAAACACACTGAGATTTGAGGCGCGAACTGCGACTGGACGGCTCTATGATGGCTTCTCTCTCGTCAAACGTCAGGGCCGGGCCAACGAATTGCGCGAGCTGCTTGTCCCTGAAAACCGAAGGAATCGTTGACTAATCGCTGTGCATGCGGGACGTAGAATGGGATGAGCATGGCTCGTCGTTCGATGCGGATGCGGCTTAACTAAAAATCTGTGGTGGCCTGGCTGAGGGTGGGATATCGGATGGTGTTAAGCAGGGATTGTCCCCATGGGCGGAGACCTGGGAGGATCAGGAACATGCGGTTGAGGTGGAAGAGTGGAATGATTGGTTGTTCGCGAATCAGGAGGGTATGGGCCTCTCCAAGCATCTGAATGCGTGATTCGGGATCGGAGCATTTGGCGCTACTCAGTATGAGTTGATCGAAGGCGGGGTTTTTCCATCCTGCAAAGTTGTTGGCGGCATCAGAGGTCCACATCTCGAGAAACGCGAGTGGGTCCGGATAGTCCGCGATCCATGTGGCCATGCAGATGTCAAAGTCCTTGCGGTTGCGTCGATCGAGATACGATTTCCACTCCACCCGCTGGAGATTGATGTGAATGCCGGTATTTTCAAGGACTTGGGCCTGAATCGCCTCAGCAATTGCCTGATTGGTCTCGGATGAGGAAAAGATGAGGGTGAGCTTTCGGGCGCTGTCAGGAATGGATGGATTCTCCGAATCGGCTGGCGGGGGTGGCGATGGAAAGCCGTGGAAAGGTGGCACGAACGAGCGGGTGGGCTGCTCGCCGCGCATGCGGATGTGGTCGGTTATGGTGCGCCGATCGATGGCGTTTCCCATCATTCGGCGAAGTGGCTGTGAGTCTAGTCCGGCACGGTTGGTGTTGAGGATGAGGTAAAATGTGGCAAGCTCGACCTGTGTCTCGAGGGTGGGCTGTCCCATGTAGACAGGGATGCGCTCGGATGGGATCTTTGAGGTGACGTGGATTGCTCCCGATTGGAAGGCCCGCTCTTGCACATGGGCGCTTTCGATCGGGCGGAACACGAGAAACGGGCGCAATGCATGGCCGGGTCTTTTGTGGAGAGGATTCGGGGTCAAGCGGATGGATTCGTTCACGCGCCAATGCGCAAGAGAGTAAGGGCCGTTGGTCACGAATCCGGGATCGGTGGACCATGTTTCATTTCTCGAAAGCCCGTCTCCTGAGCCTTTTACGGTCGCAGCATGAAGGGGTGCGGCACATGGTCGGGCGAGCAGATCAATAAAATGGGGAGTGGGCTTTTCCAAGCGGATCCGGAGGGTGTGGGGATCGATCGCTGTGATGGCGAGAGAATCCGGAGAGAGGCTTTGCCTATAGCGATCCGACCCTTCGATGACGACATACTGATCGGCGTATGGAGATCCTAGAGTGGGGTGGAGCAGTCTTTGGAACGCGTAGACGTAGTCTTTTGCGGTTACGGGTTCCCCGTTTGACCAGAGCGCATCATTGCGCAGATGAAACGTCAGTTCCATGCCATCGGGAGCGGTGTCCCATGAGGAGGCTCCGGATTCTTCCACTTTGCCAGTGAACGGGTCCATTTCGACCAAGCCTTCAAATAGGGCACTTTGCACCTTGATAGCATCGATGGATGAGGAAATCTGCGGGTCCAGAGACTCGAGCTCCACGGAAAGGGCGATGCGGATTTCGGTGGGGCATCCGGTCCGGCAGGAATCCATTTCGCTTGTGTCGCGGACGGGGTCGGAGTGGAGTGATGCCAATCCACACAGTGCCATGAAGATGATCTGGAGTGGGTGGATGCGCCTGAACTGGAAAAACATTGTCATGGATGGATTCTGCGGCGAGTATCCGCTGAGGAGTTGTGTGCCGCAGATGATGAGTGTGAAGGAGAATAGTCTCGATAGGAATGCTCAGAGTCCAGAAAACTCTGATGGAGGAATTCCGGAAGCGATGGAGTCCGGGATTTCGGGATTTCTCGATTGGATGCGCTTCGAGAGGGGACTATCGGATCATACCGTATCGAACTATGGCAGCGATCTTCGGCAGTGTGCGGAGGTTTTGTGCTCGAATGGAATCCGCTCGTGGAGGGATGTGGACACTCAGGATCTTCTCGGGTGGACGCACCGTATGGGACAGTCGGACTTGACCAACCGGAGCATTGCCCGCAAGCACTCCGCGCTCAGGAGTTTCTCCCGATACCTCAAAAACGAAGGAGAAAGGGCCGACGAAATGACGGCTGCACTTCGGCGCCCGAGGGCTCCCCGAAAGCTCCCGCATTCGCTCTCGATTGAGGACGTGATCCGGCTTTTGGAAGCACCATCGGTGCATACGCCAATAGGTGTGCGCGACCGGGCCATCCTTGAACTCACATATTCGAGTGGCCTT
>JAPXRV010000111.1:0-10247 GCA_033813415.1 Opitutales bacterium
GTATTATGTCGGCACCAAAATGGTGGGGGCAGAGGCCGCGGGCGAGTTCATTGACACGATCCTGGAGGACTTTCAAGTGTGCCCGGTATCGACCGAAACCGCACATATCTCGCGCAAGGTGCATTTCGGCGACTACGAAGATGCCATGCAGGCGGCATGTGCCCTGTCCGCTGGCGTGGATTGGATCATCACTCGCAACATCAAGGATTTCGCAACATCACCCGTTCGAGCCATCAGCCCCGATGAATTTGTGCTCAAGCGTAATTGTTGACTCTATTCTTTAACCACGATGCCCATCGACTTCGTTCGGGACACATATGCCCTGAGCGAAGTCGAAGGGCCAGCAGGGTTGAAGACAAAGCATTGACTCACGCAAAGCCGCCAAGGAAGAGAAGAGGAAGATTTGTTCTCTCACGGAGGCGCCAAGCACACGAAGTGAAGAACAACATGGAAATGCATTCCCATCGGTGCCTATCCGTGTGCATCAGTGGTTGAATACTGTTTTTCCACTTTTTCGTGGTTTTAGTGTCGTTCGTGGTTAACCATCCTCTTCGTGCTCTCAGTGTCCTCAGTGGTTAACCATCCTAAAACCTTGTGGCGAGGCCGCAGGCCGAAGTCATTCGACAAGGCTCATGATCGAGACCATCCAGCGAAACCGGAACGGTTGAGGGATGTTGAATACTAAAGAGTTGATTAACATCGCCCTACGGGCTTACGCCCCTCGGCTTCGCTCGGGGCACAGATGTCCCTCGCACGCTCGGGACAACATACTATGCATTGAGAATCTGTTGTTTGGCGCAAGCCAAACGTATGTGGCCCGCAGGGCTTATAGCGAGCACAGCGAGCGATGTTGAATACAAAGAATTGACTCACGCAGAGAGCCCAAGACCCCATGAAAGAGAAGACTAAGATTTGTTCTCACGCCCGTTTGACGCTTCATGCAGCGTCTTCACTCAAGACGCAAAGCCGCCAAGGAAGAGACTGGCGTCGCCCCGACAAAGAATAGCCGATAGGCGATAAACAATAGCCAATGATATAATTACTCACATCGATTCCCCAAATCTGAGTGAATCTGCGCTAATCGGCGGCTCAAGCTTCTTCCTCTGTGCTCTCGGCGTCCTTTGCTTCGCGCTATCGCTTGAGTGTCGCCTTCGGCTCGAAAGTGGTGGATAGAATTCTTATTCGACGAGCAAGGCGAGCGATGTTAAATGCAAAGAATTGATTTACAACGCTCGCCCGCTGGGCTCACCGGAACAAGGACGTGGGCAGCATGCTTCCAATACACCATTGGAAGCGGGAGAAATGGGGAACACTCACGCCTTCTCTTCAGAAAACCACTGCAGGCACGCATCCACAATACGATCGCATGCTTTTCCGTCATCGTAGGGGTTGTGGGCACGGGTCATGGCAAGGTAAGCCTCGCGGTTGTCACGCAATCCCTCCTTGATGCACCGGGTGTCACTTCCAACCAACCGGACCGTGCCCGCTTCAACGGCCTCCGGCCGTTCCCAACGATGGGGCCTCATCAATAGTAGGGTCGATTATCAGATCTTTGCACCCGATGAGTGCCTCGCTTCGGTTTCCAAATTGTAACTGCCCGATACAGCATCCGGAGAACAGATGCAAAGGGTTTATTATCCAGCCGCTGCAAGAACATGCGCCCCAGCAATTTAATGGGCACTCCATAGTGATAGTTGATGTCTTTGCAGATCGGTCGGTCCACGAGTTGCAAAAAATCCTTGGTTCGCCCGAAAGCAAGTTCATCGCCATCGATACGGCTGATCACATTCCATTCCGCTGGGCGCAGGAGCCGACCATAGGTGCGGATCGGTCGCAGGCACGGCTTGAGGCTCAACAAATAGGGAGTCTGGATCGATTCAAGCGGCTTCACTCCTCCCAAATCAACCGAAAAATCATAGGCTGACAGCGCGGGACACAGGCCCTTGAGTGCGGCAGGATCAAGTTCTCCATATGCGTCGTAAAACAAGGCGCGATCATCCAAATCCGGCAAATGCCAATCGCGCAGACCAAGCATCATATCACGTTGGTAGGTCGCATCACTCTCATGATGATTCTCCCCTAGCTCCATGAAATTGGTGGTCGTCGAATAACGGGGATAGACGAAATAGCGAGTGGTGTCCACCATGTAGGCCGTGAACCATTTCTTCCATGAACTCCATGGCCATTTCCTCATATCCCATGGGATCGCCTTGGCTGCCACGGTCTCATGCGTTTGGTCCTTTGACCAATCCTTGAACCGATTCCACTGTTCCGATGTCCAGCATTGCCCCCATGATGCCGCCAGTTGGAGAAAATATGCATCGCTCCCATCCTTTAAGGGCCAAAACCGCATTTTGGACGTCTCGTTATAAGCATGGTGATACAATGCCATGCCGGCGACCCGATCGTCGGGTCCATATTTCTGAATCATCCGACAGGCGAGATCGTAGAATCCAGGGGCAACGAAAAGATCATCCTCGAGCATGATGATACTCCCAAAGCGTTTCGCGAGATCGGCGCATGCATAGACATGGTCCCGAAGCCCCAACCTCTCCGTCCTGAGTATAACCTCTATCGAACCGTAGGGCCAATGATGACCCTTCACGAACGATTCCACAGCTGTGCTGTTTCCTTTATCCACACTCACAATCAACGGAACATCCCGACCTCCGTATTCCCCCAAATACAACGAGTCCAACAAACGGCGAAGGCTTTCAACCCTCTGGTATGCAATCACCACTATCGCCGGATTACTCATATGGTACGCTAATTCAAAAAAAAGACACGTATTGTCCTTCAGAATATCATGTCAACCCTCTATGATATTCCAACTCGATAATCTGCAAAAGAGTAAGCTCGCATCGTGATAACACTTTTTTTGACAACACATGGGCATACCTCAGGAAATAGCCATACTAAAGAGTAATCAGACGATAATCGGATCAATCGTTCATAACTAAAGGCGAAAACTCAATTGTCCTCGCAGTGATAATGGAACAAAGACAAGACTTCGGGAAGTGAAAATGGAACCAAACAGCCAGACGATCCGGATCCTGTATTCCCTCGCTGGAAGTTCAGAATAAAACGCCCGAATCCAGTTCGGGGAATTTGGTGTTGATCTCAACCGCCCGCTGGCGCTAATGCATAAGGCTTGCGCGATAACGGACTGCGATTTTTTTGACAAAAATACCACCGGACTCGCAGGAACCTTTTCGCTGCTGAACATCCCAATTCTTACATCATGCCGAATCCATACCACATTGTCGTCTGCGGAAGCATTGTTCCGAATCCGCTTCAAACCCTTGAGCCGCTCGAGTCCCCACAGGGCCCGGCACTCAAAAACGAAATGATGCTGCCCGCCGTTTTGGACCCATGGGCGGGGCATGCCCTCTACGAAGCCGCAAACCTCGTGAAACAAGTCCCAGGGAGCAAACTCTGGCTGGTGAGTATGGCTCCCAAGGCCAAACTTCAGCAGGTCATGATGGCCATCGCCCAAAAAGTAGGCTTCGAGTTGGTCGCCATCGATGGTCCATCCAGTGGATTCACGGACGCAGGTGCTGTGGCGGCAGAGCTCGCCTTGGCAATCTCCGGGATCGCCGGTTTGGATCGATCCAGATTGATGGTGTTCGGGGGCTGGGAAAGCGCCTCAAGAGGATCCGGTGCCGTGATGCAAATGCTGGGAGAGATTCTTGGCATAACCGAACAGTTCCAAGGAGTCGATGTGCTGACACCGGGTGCCGATGACATAATTGAGATCAAGGAGCGGGTCGAAGGAGGGCAATATCAGGTAAGCGAGTGCGCCGGCCTTCCGATTCTAGTCGGATGGGCCACCGGAAACCTGCCAGAGCCGAAGAATAATCCGCAGATCGGCATGGTCAACATGCGCACGGTCATGCCAGCTCTCCAGAAGGCAGCCGCTTCACAGGTCAAAACAGCTCCCGATGTGTTCAAATCGGTTGAACTTCCCAAGCAGAAAAGGGAAACCCGCATCGAGAAGAATCTATCTCCCGATGCGATCGCGGATGAGATTATCGCTTGGCTCAATCAATAAACTTCCAACACCCTTTTGTTATGTCTGATACAATCCTTTGCCTGATTCCCTGCAGCTCAGACGGCAAGTTCGATAGGCATGCCCTTGAATGCCTTACGACCGCTCAACAGTTGAAAACGGCCCTTTCTGCCAACCTTGTTGTGGGAACGTGGGGCGCGGCTGTGCCCGATACATCCATCGGCTCGATTGGAGCCAGCGCCTACCTTCAAGTGGAAGGTGCCGCATTCAACCAGGCCCGCTACGCGACGGACAGCGCTGCCGCCGAAGCCATTGTGAAACAATGTGGTGCCACAGTGATCCTTGCTCCAGCAAACTCGCGCATCCAGCGCATCATCGCAGGAGTTGCACAACGCATGGGCGGCACAGTGGACACCCACGCAACCGGTGTCGAAGCCGAAAACGGCAGAATTGTCGTGTCCCGCTGGTATTATCGTCAACGGATGTTGGCAAAACTTGTGCGCAGTGCCCGTCCTTGTTTTGTGTCGATCGAGTCCGGTTGTTTTGCCGCACATGCAGCCTCCGGATCCTGCACCTATCAGAAAATCCAACCGGCTGGCGAAAGCCGCACCTCCGTGAAGGGAGTTCTCTCCTCGACGGGTGGCGACCAGACCATCCGCCCCGATGCCGACCTGCTCTTCGTAGCCGGTGCAGGATGGACAAAAAAACAGACCGATGGTTCCCTCCAACACAAAAAGGCCGAGGACCTCATCCTGAACTTCATCAACAAGCGCAATGCCTCACTGGGCAGCAGCAAGTCCATGGTGGATCTCAGCTCCGAGGGACAGGAAGTGCTCTCATTCCTCACCCACATGCACCAGATCGGGCAGACTGGTGCGACTCCACGGCACGCAAAAGGATTGTCCACCTGCTGTCATGGCGAAGAGCCCCATGCGGTGGGATGGCGTTTCGTTCAGGAAAGAAGGGCCATCAACCTCGATCCGAATTGCGGTTGGGCTCACGGAAAGGCAGATGTACTCTACGTCGCCGATGCCTTTCAAGTCATGGAACGCGTTAACGCCAAGCTCTGACGCTTTGAGCAGCTAGAGACGGCAACTCCCATAAGCGAGTTACCCATCTGTGCATCGCCGATTCGGGACTCACCTGTCGGCAATGCACAATTTTCTCATCCCGCCGACAATCTCCATGAGCTGAGTCCGGCAATCCAAAAGAATCCGGACATGTACATCACCGCACCAGCCGGTGCATGACGTCTGCCAGCTCACGCAAACGTATCGGCTTACTGAGATAGTCATCCATACCTGCAGCCAAACACCTCTCCCGATCCCCAAACAACGCATGAGCGGTGAATGCCACGATCGGAACCTTCGGCTGGCGAACACCCGAATCACGTTGCCGGATCTTCCTGGTTGTCTCGTATCCGTCCATCACCGGCATCTGGCAATCCATGAGCACCAGGCAATACTCATTCGATTTCAGCCGATCGATAGCTTCTTCACCCGAAGTTACCACTTCGACGCCAAATCCAAGGGACCGGACCATACTCGCGGCAACCTTTTGATTCGAAAGATCATCTTCAACCACCAGCACAACCGCCTTATCACCTCCATTTGATTGGGATTTCGGAACACTTGGCAGCACGCTATCTGATACCACTTGTTCGGTATTCGCCTCTTGATCCCGCAATCCAAACCGGGCTGTGAAAGAAAACCTCGAACCTTTCCCTAACTCACTTTCGAGAGAAAACTCGCCTCTCATCAAGTCCACCAACCGCTTCGATATCGCAAGGCCAAGACCAGTACCTCCGAAACGGCGGGTGATCGAACCATCCACCTGACTGAAGGGCCGGAGAAGAGCTCCGGCAGTTTCTCCGGGACGCACCTGGTAAAAACCCACGGTTCTCCATCGGACAACAATCCGGCGATATACATCGTGAGGGATCCCCGCTTCGCAACCGAAAGCTATTTCCAGTTTCTAAAAGCCCAGTCGTCCTCCAAATATCCATCCATCCTCGAGATCATATTGGGAGCTGAATACTACGGAGACTGGTCAGATCATGTGATGCGCTGGACTTCCAGAACGGCACCCACGCTGGTGCTGCATTACGAGGATCTGGCTAATCCATCATCAACAACCCTGGAAAGTATCGCATCCTTCATTGGCCACAGGGGCAGCATTAAAGAATGGAGCGTTTCTTTTGCGCAGCTACACGAGCGCGATCCCGTGATGTTCCGCAAGGGTTTTGTCTCTGAGTGGACACGGCCGGAACATTGGTCGAAAGTAGATGAGGCACTCCTGATAGCCCTCCACGGAAACACCATGATGCGCATGGGCTACGCCGAATCCGGGGAAATCGACAGGACCATCGCCGGTCTCGACGAAGATATCCTCAACGTGGGAACTTTGGCTCTGGAAGCTAACCGGAGGCATTTCAAGATCCATGCCGGTGCCCGCGCCAAGGAAGCGATCATCCGGGAGTTGGTCGCCCGCACCGAAGCACTAAAACCATCGATCACGGATTCCGGGACTCCCGCTGAACACAGCAGGATTGCATCGCCCGTGGCTCCGGAAGGTGAGCACGCCAGCTCCCCGGAAACCGATGGTCTTCATGCGCAGCTTCGGGCAAAAGAGGAGGTGATCCAGGATCTTGTGCGGAAAAACCGTGAGTATCGCCTAGCGCTTGCACCACTCGGGCCCATCCCGGGAATCGTCAACCGAGTCCGCATGCGATTCAATCGCGTCTTCAGACCAGGGCTTGGACAGCTCCAACAGTATCCGCCCCGGAGCCTTAAGCTAAACTACAAACCGCCAAAAGGACGACAGCCCGACGATCTTCCATCAATCCAGATCGTAACGCCCAGCCTGAACCAGGGCGCGTTTCTGGAGAAGACAATTGAAAGTGTGCTCGGTCAGGGTTACCCCAATCTCAACTACCACATTCAGGATGGCGGGTCGACGGATGGTTCCACCACACTGATCCAAAGCTACTCCAATCAGCTCGCAGGCTGGGAATCGGTGCCGGACAACGGACAGGCGGATGCCATCAACCGCGGATTTTCCAACGCGAAGGGAGAAATCATGGGCTGGATCAACTCGGACGATCTGCTGATGCCTCACGCCCTTCTCACCGTAGGGAAGTTCTTTCTCAAGAACCCCCACATCGATGTGGTATACAGCCATCGTATCCTCATCGATGAGAACGGCAATGAGATCGGGAGATGGATCCTCCCGCCTCACGATGACCAGGTCCTACCATGGGCTGACTTCATTCCTCAGGAAACCATGTTTTGGCGGCGATCGATATGGGACCGAAGTGGAGCATCCCTTGACCCGGGTTTTCAGTTTGCACTCGATTGGGAGCTAATCCTGCGATTCCGGCGCGCCGGCGCCCGATTTGCCCGCATCAACAGAACACTGGGGGCATTCCGGGTCCACAGTTCACAGAAAACCAATGTTGCCATGGCTGACACCGGTATCGCGGAAATGAACCGGCTGCGCATGGCTGAACTCGGGCACATACCCTGCAACCACGAGATCCGGGAATCCATCCGACCTTACATAAACCGACACCGGCGGCTTCAGGCATGGCATCGCATCCGACGCAAACTCGGGCTTCTCGTCCCGTAACACCTAAGGTCACTGATCATCGCCGCCGCTCTGCGATGGTGTGAAGCCGTGAATAGGATTGCCGGACAACCGCACTGCCAGCGTTCCAGCCTGTCCAAACCTTAGGGTAATGCACAACAGCGACACCCCTCTGCCAATACCTTCTCCGTGAACCCTACGCTCACCCGAACAGGGTCAACTGGCGGAAGATGACAGGTCGGAATGAAGGGGATCCGTCACCCACACGATGGTCCAGCCCGATGACTCATCCACATACATCATGGAACTCGCACCCGGAATGTCCGTCTCAACAAAGGAAATCGATGTATCGGAATCAAAGCCCGCAAAGGAATCCTGACCTGCGGGGGACTTACCGCCATCGTGCATCCACACACTCAGAGAAAGTGTAACGGCGGCTGCCATTGCGGCAAAGCCGCTCACCCAAACCCAAGGGAAGCGAACAATTTTCCCATCAGCCGAAGCGGGCAGGGATTTCAACTGCTGGCGGGGAGGCAATAGAGACTCAAGCGCCAGCCAATCGGCCTCCACTGTTGAAGCGTCGGGAAGCGGGCCTGCGTCCATGCGCAACGCCGAACCGATTTCTGCCCAAGCATCCCGGGTTTCATTCAGCAAGCCGTCTGAATTCATACGGGAGTCGAGCAGTTCGGCACCGCGTGAATCCAACTCCCCGTCCATCCATCGGCTGAGGTCTGCGAGCCATTCACTGTCGTTGCGTTTCATGCTTTGTTCCCCTACAAATTCAAAAGGGCCGTTTCAGTCTTAATCAAGGACGAAAAGCCGGTGTGCGTCCGGCTTGTCGATGACCATACAGATTGTTCGATCAGGATTCATGGCTCAGTATCCACGGTAGGTGGGAACCCACACTTTTTCCCGGCGCACATCGTAGAATCCTTTGCGCCACACTCTCGTGCTGAGCCCGTACCGGTCATATACGATCTCCCATCTGCCGGGCACCCACACCCGCACATCCCGGTAAACCCACTCACCCCTGCGATAGTCGGGCCGATGACCATAGCGGTCGGAATAGCGGCTGCCATAACGCCCATATCCATAATGGGGGCGACCATAGTCCCAGCCTTCTGTGCGCCAGGCAACATCCGACCAGGAATCCGATACCACCACCGGAGAAGAGTAAACCGGGCGGGTCAATACATCGGACACGATAAGGCCGGTCAGAAATCCACCCAAAGCAGCCACCGATCCGCTGTTGCTTCCGCGATGTCCGCGATGTCCGCGGGCTTCGGCCGGCACAGCCATCAGAGCGGCGAGAGTAGCACAAATCAGTATTTTTTTCCACATGGCGTTCTCCTTTCCTCGAAATTCAAATTGGTTTGTTTTTCAAGAGACGCGTCCGCCACACCCTTTATTCACGTATTTGCGAAACCTTTCTTCATCGGGTAGTCAGAACCAGCAGCAACACGCCGTTTTGGTGGGACGGCCCACCCAACACGACCACAGGATTCTCGGGACGGAAGGTCTGGCGGGTATGGATCAACACCTGATCCCCGCGCATCCACCGGATCTCCACCGGCACTGCAACTCCCGGAGAAGCCTGCGAACGCAACTGCACGCCAAAACCTTGGCCGAGGTCAATCCTTGCATCCCCTGTTACCTTTAACCTCGCACTTCCGCGCCCGATGGCCCGATAGCTGGCAAACCGGAAAACTCCTCTCAACTGGGCTTCAAAAGGTTTGAGTGAAGGATCCATACCCTCCTGTTGATCCGAGGCCAGCACCAACACGCCCTGTACCCCGACCATGGTCCCCTCCGGGGCCGCCCACGCCAACAAAGGCGCAAAAATCATACAGATCATCGCGACCCGAATGTTGAATGTTCTCATCTGAATTCCTCCATTTGCTGTTGAATAGCTCTTCTTGCGTTAAAGATGCGGGACATGACCGTTCCGATTTTACATTCCATCACCTTGGCGATTTCCTCGTAGGACAAACCCTCAACCTCGCGCAGCACCAATGCCGAACGATGTTGTTCATTGAGGCCGGCCAAAGCCTGATGAAAACGTTCCATAATCTCTTTCTTGCGGACAACGGGGAGCGGTTGATCCTCAAGAGATTCAGACGCCAACTGAATCGTCTTTATTCCAAGTTCCTCGTTTTCTTTTTCCGCATCAATTGAGTCCACCTTATTGTATTTCCGGTTGGCCCGCAGAAAATCGAGGGCAGCGTAGTGCGCGATCCGGTAGACCCAAGTCGAGAATGCCGCCTTTCCCTGAAACGTGCCCAACTTGCTCCAAACCTTTATCCAGACTTGCTGGGAAACCTCACGCGCATTCTCTTCGTGGCGCAACATGCCCATGATCAAACGGAAGACACGGGGATGGTAGCGTTGATGCAACATCCGGAATGCCTGCGTGTCGCCACCGACCGAGAGCCGGATCCATTCCTGTTCCTGGCCGGCATCTTCTGGCGTAGCTTCAATGGACTCAGTCATTCACACATTCCGGCAAATAGATATCCCAGTCGATCATCCTCCCGCCTGATCTGACGGATGGCTGCCCGGTAGGGATTTGAACCCCAACAAACAGAGTCAGAATCTGTTGTGCTACCGTTACACCACCGGGCAAAAGGATGATGCGGTCAGATGCAAAACATCC
>JAPXRV010000112.1:0-10137 GCA_033813415.1 Opitutales bacterium
GGGCGGTGTGGATTTGTTCCTGCCGGAAACCACATTTGATACGCTTAACCTCAAGGCCTCTCTTGCGGCGATTGAGGACTATTTTGAAACCATATCGCACCGGATTCCCGTATTCGCCTCCATCACTGTAACGGACCAATCCGGACGTACGCTTTCGGGGCAGACCGTCGAAGCGGTGTGGAATTCGATCCGCGGATACCGTCCCCAATGCGTTGGGTTGAATTGTGCACTGGGTGCGGACTTGATGAGCCCCTTTCTCAAGGCGCTTTCGGACGTGGCGGACACATTTGTGCACGTTTACCCAAATGCCGGTCTCCCGAATCCGCTCAGTGACACCGGTTATGATGAGACCCCGGAGCACACATCAGGAGCGATCCGGAAGTTTGCACAAGCAGGTTGGGTGAATTTGGTCGGTGGTTGTTGCGGAACGACCCCGGAGCACATCCGCAAGATCGCCGCAAGTGTGAAGGGCCTTCCTCCACGCAAGCTGCCATCTGTGCTTCCGGCGCTTCGCTTGAGCGGGCTTGAGCCGCTGAATGTGATCCAGGGCGATGGAGAGTTTGTGAAAGTCGGTGAGCGGGCAAACGTCACCGGCTCTCCGAAATTCAAGAAACTTGTGATCGCCGGGGATTTTGACGGCGCCCTCGCGGTGGTTCGCTCGCAGGTCGAAAAGGGTTCACCTGTTATCGATGTGAATTTCGACGAAGGGATGCTGGATGGAGAGGCCAGCATGACCCGCTTCCTGAACCTGATTGCTTCCGAGCCTGATCTGGCAAGGGTTCCGATCATGATTGACAGCTCGAAGTGGAGCGTGATCGAGGCGGGGTTGAAGTGTCTCCAAGGCAAGGGCATCGTGAATTCGATCAGCCTCAAGGAGGGCGAGGATGTTTTCCGCAATCATGCCCGTGAGATCTGGAGGCATGGCGCAGCCATGATTGTCATGGCTTTCGACGAGAAAGGGCAGGCGGCCACGCGCGACGCCAAAGTTGCGATCGCTGAACGCTCATACCGTATACTGGTTGATGAACTGGGCATTGATCCGCAGGATATCATCTTCGACTTGAATGTGCTCACGGTGGCCACCGGCATGGATGAGCATTCATCTTACGCGCTCGACTTTATCGAGGCGGTTAGGGAGGTGAAGCGCCGTTGTCCGGGATGCAGGACCAGTGGTGGTATTTCGAATGTTTCATTTTCCTTCAGGGGAAATAACGTTGTGCGGGAGGCGATGCATGCGGTGTTCCTGCACCATGCGATTGCCGCCGGGCTGGACATGGGAATTGTGAATCCCGGATTGTTGATTCCCTACGAGGAAGTTGATCCCGTTCTGCTCAAAGCGGTCGAGGATGTTATCCTTAATCGCGATCCGGGTGCAACGGAGCGCCTGATTACGCTCGCGGAAGCGCTCAAAGAGCAGGCGAAAGCAGCGAAGGTGAGCTCGGAAAATGGTGTCGCGCCCGCTGTCGGGTCGATTGAAGAGCGGATCCAGAAAGCTTATCTGAGGGCTAACACGCTCCTGGCTGACTTGTTCATGCAGGCGGTTCGCACCAATGATCCCAGTGTCATTGAACGTTTCATCGAATCCGGTTCCGGGAGTGTCTCCCACGGATCGGCAGCCGATGCACTTCCTTCGAAAGCTGAGGCTAAGGTGGCTTCTGGATCAGATTGGAGGGCGGGTACCGTCGAAGAACGTTTGTCTCATGCGCTCGTCAAGGGAATCACCGATCATGTGGAGGCCGACACAGAGGAGGCCCGGGCCAAACTCGGTCGTCCGTTGGACGTGATTGAAGGGCCCCTTATGGATGGGATGAAAGTGGTGGGCAAGTTGTTCGGGTCCGGGCAAATGTTCCTGCCACAGGTGGTCAAAAGTGCCCGCGTGATGAAGCGTGCCGTGGCGTACCTTCAGCCGTTCATGGAAGCTGAAAAGACCGGAGACAGTTCAGCCGGAACCTTTGTGATCGCCACGGTAAAGGGTGATGTTCACGACATCGGAAAGAATATCGTGGGGGTGGTGTTGGCTTGTAACGGATACAGGGTGGTCGATCTCGGCGTGATGGTGGACATGGACGTCATTCTCGAAGCGGTGCGCCGTGAGAAGGCCGATTTCATCGGGTTCTCCGGTTTGATCACTCCTTCGCTGGACGAGATGATCGCAAATGTGAGGGTGTTGGAGTCCGAAGGGATCCGGCTTCCGGTTTTGATTGGAGGCGCCACGACTTCGAGAGCTCACACCGCTGTGAAAATTGCTCCGCACTACAGTGGGCCGGTTGTGCATGTGAGTGATGCATCCCAGGTTACGGAGGTGTGTTCGAAGCTTTCCAACCCATCCTCCCGCGATGCGTATGTCCGCGATTTGGAATCCCGGCATGAAGACGCCAGGAGGCGGCATGCTGAAGGGCTCAATGCCGGGGCCCGCTATGTGTCGATCGCAGATGCCCGAAGACGCGGATTCCGTCCGGATTGGGCACAGGAGTCCATCGCATTGCCGGCTGAGTATGGGATTCGGGCAGCGGACAACGTTCCGCTGGAAAGAGTTGCCGAATACATCGACTGGTCTCCGTTTTTCCATGCATGGGGTCTGAGGGGAAGATTCCCGAAGATTTTCGAGCATGCGGAACACGGTGCGCAGGCACAGGAAATGTATCGGGAAGCACGCCTGATGCTCGATTCTCTGATCCGCGAGGAGCGGGTTCGTCTTCGCACGGTCTGGGGATTGTTCAGTGCGCATTCGGTAGGAGATGATGTTGAGGTTTTCCAGGACACAACCCGTCGAAATGTGCTTCAGCGTTTTCATTTTCTGCGCCAGCAGCGGGAGAAATCCGCTGACCAGTCTTCGGAGTATCTGTGTCTTTCCGATTTTGTTGCACCCGCTTCCAGTGGCAGAGACGATGTCATCGGAGCTTTCGCGGTGACAGCAGGCGACGAGATCGAGGCCTATGCCCGAAGCCTCAAGGAATCCGGAGATGATTTCCGTGCCATCCTGGTTCAGGCTCTATCGGATCGGATTGCTGAGGCGTTGGCAGAGTATTGCCACAAGGAAGTCCGTGATGTGCTGGGATACGGACATGAAGAGCTATTCCGTTTTGGAGACCGTCTGACAGCCTCGCCCGAGGAGGTGCATCCACACGTTGACTGGTTGGTGCGTGAGCGCTACCGCGGTATCCGTCCGGCTGCGGGTTATCCTGCCAGCCCGGATCACACTGAGAAGGCCACGATTTGGGCTTTGCTGGATGTGGAACGTCACACAGGGATGAAACTGACCTCGTCTTATGCGATGTATCCCCCCAGTTCAGTTTCGGGTCTGTATTTTGGACATCCCGGCTCTCATTACTTCCCGGTCGGGCGCATTCAGCGCGACCAGGTAGAGGACTACGCGGCGCGCAAGGGAATGAGCGTGGAGGACGTCGAGAGGTGGCTGCAGCCCAATCTTGCCTATGAGTCGGGCACGTGATACCAGTCAACACTGGCGGCATGCCCTTGATGTATTTCCAGGGTAATGCAGGGGTGGAATCCCCGCCCGATGGCTATTTATCCTAAAACCATGATCCGCTCAAAAACTCGATAAATTGGACTGATATCTTTCAGTCCAATCCATAGCATGGGTATCGCACTGTTAACTTACTACCTGTCGTTTTTTCTTGTGAACGTCGTGTTCTGGATGATGTATGATCATGATATATACCTGAACATTTTCTTTTCAGGATTGCTGTCGTTTGCTTCGATGATATTCTCAGTTTGGTTGTTGGATCTTCTATCATCCACTTTCAGGGATGATGATTCAAAATACAAGAATACGATATCCAGGTCGGGTTATATTGTCTTTGGTGGAGTTTTTGGTTTGTCAGGTTCCGTGGTATCTGCCCTTTTGTTGTTGTCCGGAATGTCTATGATGATATGGATCATATTCCTGAGCTTTTGGCCAGGAGTGTTGGTTGGCGTAATTCAGATTACCAGGAGAAGAAGGCGGATGGCCATGAAGCCTTGAGGAAACTCAGGAGGCGTTGCCGCTTGTGGGGAGTCTCTGCAGCTTTGCAGCGAGTGCTTCGATGGAGCTAATTGCTTCCGGCGTGGGAGAGTTGGCAGGTTTCAGGACCCATTCGGGAGTTCCATCGGGGTGGGGTTGAAAAGTCAGGCTGGGCAGATCGGTGGCGGATGGATCGGACGGGGAGACCGGACGGAATCCGAGGCGGGTGAGGAGATGCACGGTGGGGATGTGTCTGGACGCGTGGGTTCCAGCGAATACCAAGGGCTGGAGCTGCTCCGGATTGGCCTCAAATGTAAGCGTGCGGGAGTTGAACGTGACCTGGCTGGTGCGGAATGCGCGCGCGAGCACCGGTGATTCGAGGACGGCTTCCGGCATCCCCTGAGTAAAGGATCCATCGGATCCGAGCACCCAGATCTCGTCGGCGTGGCGGAAAGCGAGGTCGATGTCGTGAATGCTGATCAGGATGGATCCGGAACTTTTGTGCGCCTGTTCCCTGAGTCGACTGATCATCTCCGCTTTGTGGGGTGGATCCAGATGAGCGAGCGGTTCGTCCATGAATACCACCGGAGTGTCTTGACAGAGGCATCGCGCGACAATCAGGCGCTGGAATTCCCCATCGGAGCATGCGGTTAGGCGCCGATCCGACAGGTAGGATGCGTTTACGGCATGCAAAGCGCGGTCAACGGCTTCGTCATCCCGTGCATCCAGTGCGCCCAGCCATCCAGTGTAAGGGAAACGGCCAAGTGCGACCCATTCCCTGCCGCTCATCCACTGAGGGCGGTTGAGGTGGGTGGATGAATAGCTGCGGAGTCGGGCGAGGTCGGGTGGGGCGAGTTGGTGGATGTTCTGACCCAAAAGCGAGACTTGACCCGCAACTGGTTGTTGAAGGCCGGCAAGGGTACGCAGCAGGGTGGATTTGCCGGCTCCGTTTGGTCCGACGATAGCAATGAGCCGATTTGGATGGGCTTCGAGAGAAAGCGGGGTGTCGAAGTGCCACGTGCGGCTGGGATCTTTGTCATAGCCGATCTCAAGGTGGAGGGTCGCAAGCAATGCTCCGGAATCTGTGGACTTGGGTTGCATCATTCCTGGGATAGACGACGGAGCGAAGTGCGGTTGAAGAGGAGTGAGATCACGACCGGTGCCCCAATGAGAGCTGCGACGGCATTGTAGGGGAGGGTGTGTGGGCTCCATGGTGCCTTTGCAATGAATGCGGCAATCAGGGAAAGCAGGGCTCCTGTGATCATGGATGCCGGAAGCAGCAGTGCGTGTGAATGGGAGCGAAGGAGTAGACGGGCGATGTGCGGGGCTGCGATCCCTAGAAATGCGATCGGCCCGCAATAGGCAGTGAGAGTGCTGGCGATCAGTGAAACCCCGAGCAGCAGAATCCAGCGTTCGCGTGCGACCGATACTCCCACGGTATGCGCGAAGCTGTCGCCCATGTGAAGGATATCGAGCATCCGGAATCGCAGAGTGATAAGTGCGCATCCGCCCAGCGTAACACTGGCGATGATGGGCAGATCCCGCCATGTGACACCCGAGAATGAACCGAGTGTCCAGAGGTGATAGGTGCGGAGCTCCTCAGGGGAGCGGAAAAACACGAGCATGCTCACCACTCCGTAGGAAAAATAGCCGGCCATGAGGCCCACGATCAGGAGCATAACCGAGTCCATTCTTCTGGAGAATCCGATAACCAGCGCCATCAGGAGCGAAGATCCAAGAAAGGCCCCGGTCACCATGGAAAATGCCGGCATCGGACTGCTCAAACCGGTGGCACTCAGCCATTGCACCCCAAGCCCGAGAGACATGATCACGACCCCCAGGCTGGCCCCTGAACTGATCCCGAGAATGAACGGTTCGGCCAATGGGTTGCGAAGCAGAGTCTGCATGACCATACCACCCAAACCAAGGCCCATGCCGACCAGGATGGCGGTGAGTGCGTAGGGTAGCCTGACTTCAAGCAGGATGAACCGAAGGGTGGGGTCTGCGTCTGCTGAGAATAGGATACTGGGGATTTGTCGGACGGGTATGCGGACGGATCCGAGGGTCAGGTCGACTAACAGACACAAGCCGAGCGCGGATAGAAGCGCGATGAAGACGGAGATGGGTTGGATCCGTTTCATGATTTCAATGTAGCCGCACGAAGTAGTGAAGTTTCTCTTCCGGCACATCGTTGGGCCAGTTGGAGAAGATGCTGAAGAGGTCTTCGAGGATCCGGTCCGGATGAATGACTCCGCTTTCGTAGAAGTCGTTTCCGCCAGATGGATTGGTCCGTTTGAAATGGGTGTAGATCTGCTGCGATTGATAGGCGTCGAAACGGGTGAAGCGTGGATCCGAAGCAGCCAAGGTCTTCAGTGAGGTTGCGTCCACTTGCATCCAGATGTTGGCGTGGCGGGCGTTGGCGAACACCCACTCGAAGTCGAAGGGTCGGGCCCCGTGTGCTTTCAAATCCGGAAACAGGTATCGGCCTCCCGCATCTTGAATGAGCCGGACGGCGTAGCTGTCTGCCGAAGGGAGGTGCCAGAGCCCTTGGAAGGGAGAGTGCAGTAGCACGGTTGGCCGGTTTTCCGCGGGGATCGATGCTGCCTGCGCGAGAATGCCTTCGTAGCGGGTTTGCACGGTGTTGAAATGACTATCGGCGAGATCGGATCGGTTGAGCATCAGCCCGAAAAACTTGATCCATTCCGCACGGCCCAGGGGATGGGGCTCGAGGAAATCGGGGATCTCGATGACCGGTATTCCGAGTTTTTCGAGCCGGTCCCTCCGGCCGGGTGCACCTCCCATTCCCGCGCTTACAAAAATGGCATCGGGTCGCAGATGGATGACCGTTTCCAGATCCAAGGTGTCCATTTCGCCGATTTCCGGAATACTTCCGTTCCGGATCCGTTCGCGGACCCCGGTGTCGAAGGCATAGGCTGCGTTGTCAACCGCGCAGATGGTATCGGTGGCATTAAGAACGGAGAAGTGGGCCAGGAAAGTGGTGGACAGCAGTGCAACCCGGGTTAGGGGCAGGCGAAGAACCGCTAAGGTGTTGCCTTCAGGCTCAGGGTCGCTTTTTCCTATAAGCAACCAGCTGTTGTTTGCGGTTTCGGCTGCTCCAATCTCAATCGAAAGAATCTGCTGACCATCGTCGGATGTCACCCGAAAACGAGTGGCGAAGGCCGGCGAGTGGATTTCGGAAATGGGTTGGGATACAGCTCCGGCGTCCTGAACGGTCCCATTTCCGAAGCACACAAATCCCGCCCACCATAAGGCAAGTGTCAGGATCATGAGTCGGCTGAATGTAACCCGGGTGTGCATCGTGAAAAGTGATGATCTTTCATGTCCAGCCGGTCGGATCAAGCACTAATGGCAGATCAGTGTCAAACGGGCGTGACGCTGCGATCCTGCCCGGCCAGCGGATGCTGGTGTTGACGGCAGCGCGAAGGATGGCGAATATTGGAGCATGCTTTCCTATCAGCATTTGTACCATGCCGGAAACCGGGCGGACGTCTTCAAGCACACTGTTTTGGTGGACTTGTTGAGTCGGCTCGTCAGAAGTTCCCGACCGATGACTTACATCGAGACACACGCCGGGCGTGGGCTTTATCGTTTGGATGCTCCGGAAGCGCTTAAGACGGGGGAGGCAGAGACCGGGATCACTGCCTTGTTGCGGACGGGTCAGATCGATCGGCGACTGGACGGGATCATCCGGAAAATCCGGGAAAAACAGGGAGTGACAGTCTATCCCGGATCGCCGGTGATAGCGCGGAATATTCTGCGATCGATCGATCGGATGCACCTCATGGAATTGCATCCACAGGAGCATCGTGCTTTGCAACAAACAGTTAAAGGGAGACAAGTATCGGTGGTATTTGGAGACGGATATGAGGAAGTTCTCAGGTTGGCCCCTCCTCAGCCACGGAGAGGGCTGGTGCTTGTGGACCCGAGCTACGAAGTGAAATCCGAGTATGGGTATGTGGTCGAGTGGATGGGGAGGCTATTCGGGAAGTGGCCGGATGCGACGGTTTTGCTGTGGTATCCGGTGCTGGATTCGGGCTATCATGTAGCGATGCTGGGTGCTATCAGAACGGAATATGGGTCAATGATTCAGGAGGCGGAAGCCGCTTGGCCAGGTGGACCTGAGCGTGCCATGCGCGGATGTGGTTTGGTGTTGTTCAACGGTCCGGCTGGATACCGCATGCCCGTAGTGGGTTTTGCGGCAAGTGGAGATGGAAATCCGGTTGCTGATCCTTCGGGTGTGGATTGAAAGAAATGTATTGATGATCAGCTTATTGTTTTTGACGATCAGCGATGGTTTGAAGCGAGCTTTCGTTTAGGCGAGAGACGTGTGGGGAATAAAGGGAAGCCAGTGATTTACGGGATCTATAGTCTGTTGAGTCTTTGCGTGGGCATGTGGTCGGCTCCTGATTTGGAGATGATCCACTCGGCATACGATTTTGAGCCCGAAGCGTTTTCCAGCTTGGAGGAGTCCCGGAGCCGCAATCCGGATGATGCGTTTGCGTCGTTCCTGCATGCGTCGGCTTGTTTCTGGCAATACTTGGTGGACGAGCCGGATGCGGTTAAGCGGGATCGGGCTGAGATTGAGATGGAAGCATCGGTCGAGCTCGCGGAACGGGATTACCGCGAGGATCCTTCGTCTCCGGATAAGGCTTTTCTCTATGGCGTGAGTTTATGCAATGTGGCCAGGTTCTATCTGGAGGAAAAGAGCTGGTGGAGTGCCTATCGCCGGGCGAGTCGGGGGCTCGCAGTGCTGGAAGACCTCATCCGGCGTGAGCCCGAATGTTACGATGCCTATTTCGCGGTTGGAGTATCGATGAGTTTCCTGGACGATGTTCCCTTGTTCCTGCGTCCGTTTTCCTACTTGATGGGAGTCCGTGGCGACGCCAAGCAGGGAATGAAGTATCTCAAACTCGCCAGAGAAAAGGGCAGGTGGACTGAGATTGAAAGCGCTTTTTACATGGGCTACTATCATTTCAGTGTCACTCATGATGCGGAGCAAGGGAAGCTGGTCTTCGACGAGTTGCGCCAACGCTTTCCGGGGAATCCGGCATTCGGGTATTTTTACGGGCGCTGTGTTCAGCTTTCGGGTGATCCTTTGGGTGCTGCCGGAATCTACGAAAAAGCATGGTCTCTCGCGTGGGAAAAAGGTGCGAAGGATCTAGCCTACGAATGTAGGTTTCGCCTCGCAGAGATCCTGAAAGGCGAAAAATCGTATGTGGAGGCCATGGAAGAGTATGTCGGCCTTCACGGAATGATACTGCCCGAATACGGGAAAATGCGTTACGCATGGATTCTTCCGCTCCGCATTGGACAATGCCATACCGAGACGGGCGACATCGACGCCGCAAGGGAATGGCTCGAAAAGGCTGCGGGTGACAGCGAGTCGAGACGTGAGGCGAGGCGCTTGTTGAAATCGCTATCGAGAAGAGATTAATACGGGTCGCGCGTTTGGTGCTCGAAGAATGAATGTAGCGGAAGGCGTAATCTTCCCGATCATTTGAAGTGCGATTGGGATTCGGAGGACGGAAGATCTTGAACCAGGAAGATACTTGCCTACTGACATGGATTTTGGGTTCGCAGGTGCTGCTTTTTTCGATATGCGACTCCGGAGGAAGGTTGTAGTCTGATTCGCAGCAGGGAAAAGAAAAGCCACGGCTGAAGCCGTGGCCTCCGGGGTTCCAATCGCTTGCTGCGGCCTGTAGGAAGGTGTTCCGGAGGGGGCGGCTTCAGTCATTCGACCCCGCTCATGGCAAGGCCGTCCTCTTCTTCTCACATCATCCCTGCCGCTGGATGAGCTCCAGCTTAATTGTGCAAATCGCACTCGACAACCGCTGGTTGGAATCTCAGGGAGTTCCCGATCTCAGCCCCATCTGGATTTGTCTTCACTAAGGCCTAAATCCCGTGCCGGATCGAACCGCCCAGTATGGACCCGTAAGCAGGGCGGTGTGGGACCCGTGGCTGTTTGAGCTAACACCTCAATCCGTCCCGGGGACCGGATTCGCTCATCTCAACGATTGATCTCATCAGGACGGATTATTTCGGCGACAAGCAACTCTCCCTCGGACTGAAGAAAAGCCTCCTCTTCAGTCGGGTGACGGACACGAAGGAATTCCTCCTGTCCGATCTGTATGGTGTGCCCGGCAGCGAGCCGC
>JAPXRV010000113.1:0-9826 GCA_033813415.1 Opitutales bacterium
TATCCCGAGGAACCCGAAACCGATCCCCTCGCCGTTCAGCCGGCCAAATACAAGGTGGTCAGAGGCGCAAGCTGGGCTCATCTTGAAGCGCATATCCGTTCGGCGAATCGGGGAATGATAACACCTGGAACAAGCGGGTTTCACCACGGCATGAGGATAGCCCTCATTCCCGTTCATTATCATCAGCTTCTGGAGGCGGGAAGATACATGCCACCAACACCATGATCCAATCTGAGAAAAACTCGCTTCCTCAAGACACGACCCCTCAAAGTGTAAGCCTCATGGAGAATCGTCTTTCGTGTTGTTTCAAACCGGATTCCTCGCACTGTAACCCTGGAAGCACAGCAAACTAAAATCACTCGTGTCCAAACAAATGAACGTCCAACACCCGAATTTACCGGCAACAAAGATCACATGGGCGCTCGTAACCGGAATCCTCGTTCTCATGTCCGGATGCACCACCCTGTTTGAACCTCCAGCCCCATCCACACTGACGATTCAAGACTCCACCCAGGACGTTCCGGACATTGAGGCGTTACAGAACACGGCCATGGAGATATCGGGAGTTGATAGCTTGGCTGCGAGCATCAATACCCATAGGTTATACCTTCATAAGGATCCAAACAACAATGCGATATGGACATCGCTCGCGAACCAACTCATCTTGCAAGCCACAGCCCACACTTCAGGACGATCGGAAAAACGATCCCTGTTTCTTGAGTCCATGGCCTGCTGTGAAGCTGCAATGCTACTCAATCCCGATTTCGCGACAGCCAGAGAAAGCGGAACTCCCGTTTGGGAAGCATGCCACACGCTGGGCGAAGCAGACATGAATGCCATGCTATTCTGGGCGACCGCGGTGCTCTACACATTTCGGGAAGGAATGATTCTTCCGGAAAAAGTGACGCATGTGGAATGGCTGAATCATGCGGATCAATTGCTCCAACACATGGAGACGATCGACAGAAACTGGAACGGAGGAGCCATTCCATTCTCCCGTGGCATCGTAAAGATCGCTCTTCCACGGAGCAAAGGAGGCGACAAGGAACTCGGGCTGAAATGGATGGATGAATCGGTCGGGATGGCTAACGACTGGATGCTCTGCCACTGGGGTCGGGCGAAATACGGTTACCCATTTTCAAAGAACGAACACCAACGCAGATCCGACCTCCAACGGGTTATCGCGCTGGATGCGGAAACCCCACGGGAAGAAATCTACTGGCGAAGGTATTTTCAGGAAGACGCCCGCTCAATGCTCAAAACCATGGGAGAACTTCAAATACCATGATACCGACCCGTCTGGCCTACCCGATTCTGCGCGTCGTTTTGCTGGGCGCTGCATTGGCGGCCGCATCCTGCTCGCTCCCGACCAATCGACCCCTCCCGGTGCTGAGCTATCCCGCTCCCACCGGATCACCGGCAGAGGACAGGACCCTCGTCGTATTTCTTCGTGGAAAATCCGGATCCCACCGATCCTTCGAAACAGCCGGAATGGTGGATGAGCTGCAGAAGCAAATGGGTTCATTCGACATTCTTGCTCCCAACACCCACTTTGGCTACTACATGAGCAGGGCAGTAGTCGACCGGCTCAAGTATGACGTTATCGATCCAGCGATTGCTGCCGGATACCGCGAAATCTGGCTGGTGGGGGTTTCACTGGGCAGTATAGGCGCCCTGCTCTACCTGGACGCGTATCCATCCGACATTGACGGAGTGTGCCTGATCGCCCCCTATCTCGGCAACTCAGGAATACTCGAACCGATAGCGAACGCCGGTGGGCTGGCGCATTGGGAGCCATCAGAACCGGATCCCAAAGACAGCTGGCAGCTGAAGATCTGGACTGTTCTGAAAAACTGCCACAAAAACGGCTTTCAGACTCCACCGGTTCTCTTAGGATTCGGAACCGGAGACCGCTACCACAGTGCACACCAACTGCTCTCAGCTGACATGCCACCCGCTCAGGTTTTCGAGGTAAACGGAGGACACGACTTCGTTACTTTCGCGAAAGTATGGGCGGCGATACTGGATAACGGTCTTTTCTCTGCTCAGCCCAAGACGAATCACACACTGGAATAGTAATCACTTCCGCAAGCTGAATGCAGTCACACTCACAAAGTATGTTTTATCCGGAGCGACCTTGATCCCATCAATCAATATTCCTCCGGGAATCCCCGGCCGATCGGCCCATTTCGGATTTTGCTTTGACTATAGATCAAAGCCCGTGCGAAATCTGACCATCGATCAACATCCTTGACCGTTGGCCAACATTGCTAGCCGACACGCATTACAATAGACTATCCTCTATGAAAAACCTCCCCGAATCTGTTCGAAATGCCTGGAACAACCGAGAAGGGCCAATCGCCTTCGCGACCGTTAATGCGTCCGGATTACCCAACGTCATTTACGCTTCCTGCGTCCAACTGCATGATCCCAGCCATTTGATCGTTGCCGACAACTATTTTTCCAAGACGCGCGCCAACCTTTTCGAAACGGCACGTGGATCTGTCCTCTTCCTCACGAAGGAAGGAAAGTCCTATCAAATCAAAGGCAGCATAGAGTATCACAAAGAAGGACCGTATTATGATGCGATGAAGCAGTGGAACCCCGCCAAGCATCCGGGACACGCTGCCGCCGTGGTTTCCATTGAGGAAGCATTCTCCGGTTCCGAGAAACTCCTGTAGAGTAAATGGACATCTGCCTCTTTTCAGTGAATGGAGGCCCTCCGCTTTGCGTTTTTCGAAATCTCTTATTTGCTGTACCCGTTTTCACCGATCATCATGAACTCAGCATCGATCACTCTATCTTCCCTCTCCCGTGTTCCGGATTTGATCAGGAAACGGCACCCGCTTGTTCATTGCCTAACCAATGACGTGGTGAAGAACTTCACCGCAAACACCCTGCTCGCCGTTCAGGCTGCGCCCGCAATGGTCGAGCACCCCACAGAAGCAGGCGAGTTTGCCGCAATCGCGGACGCGGTCCTTGCAAACGTCGGGACCCTCATCGAGGAGCAGATCCATGCCATCCGGAAGGCAGTGGATGCGGCCAACCGCGCAGGGAAACCCTGGGTTTTGGATCCGGTCGCTGCCGGGGCCATCACACTGCGCACGGAGTTTGCCCGTGAGTTATGCAGAATGAATCCGGCCATTATCCGGGGGAATGCATCGGAAATCATGGCACTCGCCGGAGTCAGTGGGCAAGGACGTGGCGTGGACAGCGGAAACGCCTCGGATGAAGCAGTCGATGCCGCGATGCGCCTCGCAAAATCCGCTTCATGCGTGGTCATGGTTACGGGCGAAGTGGATTACATCACCGACGGGAAAGACCTGTTCGGATGCCTGAACGGGAACCTCCTCCTTACGCGGGTCACGGGTGTCGGATGCGCACAAGGCGCCCTCGCCGCAGCGTGTCTCGCCGTTTGCGATCATCCCATGGAAGCGGCACTTGCGTCGGCCGTCATCATGGGAATCGCCGGGGAAATGGCGGCGGCAGTCAGCCCGCGTCCGGGTTCATTTCAGATCGCCCTTCTCGATGCGCTCGATTCCATCGACGCCGATGTCATCCTTGGCAAAGGACGACTCAAAATTGATTGATTTCCAGCGATAGCCATGCCGGACTACACATTGTATCTGGTCACGGATGAACCGGAGGCCTACTCCTCCAATCTGTTCGATGGCGTCGATGCCGCCATCGCCGGAGGCGTAACCATGGTTCAATATCGTGCCACAAAAGGATCCGGTCGTTTTCTGTATGAAACCGCAAAAACTCTCGGTGAACGCCTTCGAACACACGGCATTCCCCTGATCATCAATGACCGGCTGGATCTCGCACTTGCAGTCAATGCGGACGGACTCCACCTCGGACAAAACGATATTCCTGTTGATGTAGCGCGACGCCTCCTTGGGAAACAAGCCATTCTGGGACTCTCGATCACCGATCCGGACCAGCTTAAGGCAGTGGACTCCGATCTGGTAGACTACATCGGAGCCGGTCCCGTGTTTTCGACCGCCACGAAAGCGGATGCCGCCCCCGCCATCGGACTCGAGGTTCTTGCCGGAATCACCCGTCGATCCAAGGTCCCGGTCGTGGCCATCGGAGGCATCCATCATTCCAATGCCAAAGCCGTCTTCGACACGGGAGTAGCTGGCCTCGCCGTGGTATCCGCCCTCTCCAGAACCGCCGATCCAACCGCCTCCGCCCACAGGTTCATCCGTGCGATTCAGGGCACAACATAACGCTGCTTCACACTCCCCAATCGGATCCGGTTGACACAGGCGGAGTCATTTGGGGAGATTTGGATCCAGCAGAAGAGAGATATGGGAATCACCATAACCATATTGCAAATCGATCAATACCATGAGGTTATCGCCTTGTGGAAAGCGTGTGAAGGAGTGGGTCTGAGCGAGGCTGACTCACGCGGGAGCATCCAGGCCTACCTTGACCGCAACCCGGGAATGAGCTTCGTCGCCACCAACGCAGAGGGAAGAATAGTCGGTGCAATTCTCGCAGGGCATGATGGCCGCCGGGGGTATCTTCACCATCTTGCCGTGAACCCGGCATTCCGCAGGAAGGGGATCGGGAGCAATCTTGTCGAAAAGGCCCTTTCCGCGCTCAGACAAGAAGGGATCCGGAAAGTGCATCTTTTCATCTTCGAGACCAATGCAAGCGGTCTTGCCTTCTGGGAAGCCTCGGGATGGACCCGCAGGATTGACATCGGCATCCTATCCAAAAACGTCTAACAAACCCGGATACCACGCGAAAGCATTCAGGGCACACCTGAACACGCATCACCACCACCAGCAACCCTGTGACTTCTCAGGCGGACACGGCCGTTTTCCATGGCTTGTCCACGCGGGGTGGCCACGCCAGAAAGAAGTTGGTTTCGTTGCGGGTGAGGTTGGGATTGTAGTAGGGATCGTTCTCAATCACCGCGCCCCAGGTATCGAGCATGTATCGGGATTCCCGGTCAATCCGCAGCTTCTTTTCCGGAGTAATGTCATACCCGCGCGAAACGGATTCGTGATGGATCAGGCGGGCGTAAGGCGTCCACAAGGTATGGAGGCCAAGATCGCGCTTGAGGCGCAGGCAGTAATCCACGTCATTGTAGGCGACTGCCAACGCGTCGGTGTTGAATCCGCCCGCCTTGACAAAAACCTCCTTGCGTGTGGCAAGGCAAGCGCCGGTAACCGCCGAATACCACTGCGGCAGATGCGCCCGGCCCATGTGCCCGATATCCCATTCGCTGAGGAACTTGAACGCCTCCACCGCGATGCCACCCACTCCCAGCACCACACCGGCGTGTTGCACCGTGTGATCCGGATAGAGCAGACGTGCGCCAACCGCGCCAATCTCCGGTCGCATTGTCTGGCTCACGAGCTCTTCAAGCCACTCGGGATCAGAGACTTCGATGTCGTTGTTCAGAAACACCAGAACCTCCCCATTGGCGACTTCGGCCCCGTGGTTGTTGATCGCCGAGAAATTAAAGGGATGATCCCAGTCCGACACGTGCACCTGTGGATGGCGCTTCAGCGTATCCAGATACTCGAGCATCTCTGGCTCATCGGACTGGTTGTTCAGCAGGACAATCTCAAAGGACCGGTATGCGGTCTTCTCCAGAATACTGTCGATGCACTGCCGGGTCACCTGCATCTGGTTGCGGGTGGGAATGAGGATACTCGCCTGCACGGGACGCGTAAGCCCGAACTTCACGCGGAATGCGCCTTGCCATGGCCCATCCGAAACGGTGGCGTGCCATCCCTTGGTCCGGACAAATGCCTCGATCGCACGCTTTCCGGCGACTACCGCGTAGGGCTTGCTGTCGATCGAATGAGCGGTCGAAGTCTCCGTGTAGCGCCAATGGTATAGCACCCGCGGGATGTGATGGATCCGGGATGGATCACTGCGAGCAATGAAGCGCAACGCCAGATCCCAGTCCTGCGAACCGAACAGATCCACCGTGAAGCCACCGATGTCCCTCAAAATGCTCGTCCGGTAGACGCCGAGGTGGGACACACAGTTCTGGGTCAGGAACAAATCCAGGTTCCAATCGGACTTGAAATAGGGGTCAAATCGATGCCCCTCCTCGTCGATCTTGTCTTCGTCACTGAAGATCAGGTCGGTATCGGGCTGTTCGTTGAGCTTGACCGCCACATGGTACAGCGCATGGGGAGGCAGCAAATCATCGTGGTCCAGCAGGGCACAATAACTCCCTGTGGCCAACTCCAGCGCGCTGTTGGTCGCCGCCGAGATATGGCCGTTCTTTTCGCGGAAAACCACTTTGATCCGGGAGTCCCGTTTGGCGTATGCCTCCAGCTGCCGGCGCACCCTCGGATCCGGAGATGCATCGTCGGCGATACACAACTCCCAATTGGTGTAGTATTGGGACATCACCGACTCAATCGCCTGGGCGAGGAAGCGCTCATCCGTGTTGTAAACCGGAAGCAATACCGAAATGAGGGGTTTATCCTGAAGGCTGTCGATGTGCTTCAGGATCGCATGTTCATCCGAAGCGGAGACCGAATCGAAGCACTCGATCCAGGTCTGGTAGTCCTGATCAAGCTGACCCTTCGGTGCCGTGATCACCCCGAGGTTGTGGATGATCCGCTCGTAAAGGAACGCCTTTGTTCCATCCTGAAACTCAGCGCTCACCTGAATGAAGTTCACGCCCGGTCCCGTATCAAAATCGAGACTGAACCCGCATGCAGGGTCCACCGCGACTTCACTCCGGAACATCGCAACCACATCCTGGCGCTGCCGACCCATCGCGCACTTCATGCGCTGGGAACCGAGGCTCACCCACACCTGCCGAGCGGGCCTCCCTTTTTCATCGAAACACCATCCGCCCACGTGCGCCTTGTAGCCCATGAAGCGGTATACCTTCGACTGCGGAGCATCCAACCCACTGTGAAAACGACGGGCCACCCCACCCTCACGCTTTGGAAACACCGGCGCAGGCTGGATTTCGGGAGCAAGCGGAGCCGGACGTCCCGGCACTGATGGGCCCGGATCAAAGCCTTCAAGAAACTCAACCGGTTCTGCCACTGGACAGGGCGCCTCCGGATCAATCGGATCTCCCTGCGGAAGACGTGCCCCAAGCGCCTTGCTGAGCTTCCATCCCATCGACTTTTGCAGGAAACGCCGTTTCTCCATTTCGGATTCATACATCCGCCGGAGCACACTCACACGGTGTTCTTCCCTCGCATCCCGATACTTCAGAACCGCCTCAAAGCGCGCATTCAGCAAATTGACATGGTGCTGAAGCAGCGAGGCACGTTCATCCAACCATCCGATCATGTCGGACTGGTAGCCCATAATGGCCTGATGCTGCCCGGCGGTATGCTGAAACAACTGAATCTCCTGCTGAAGCCTCGCCACATCCTCTGCCTGAATACCGACCTCATCCTTGAGCTTGTTGACCGCCTCGGAGTCCACCTCATGCGTCTTGAGCAGTGTCTCGATGCCCTGCTGATACTTGGCGACCTCGGTGCGCTTGGCATCCAAACGCTTCAGCACGGTATCCAGATGCTCCCTGGTCTCGCGCAGCTGGGCTTCCATGGATTCAATACTATCGGATTCGAAATCGCTCTTTGCTGTCGATGACATCGGTTCGGAGATTCAGGTTAACAAGGATCAGGATGATTTCGGCGGAATTGTCTGCAGCGTGTAAGTGCGCTTATCCTGCGATTCGTAATAGGTCCGGGTGATGATTTCGGCCAGCAAACCCATGAACATGGAAAACACCCCGATCAAACCAAAGAACAGACTGGCCAAAGGCAATGGCGTCCGGCTCAGATTCGCAACATCCCCCAACTTGAGACCAACCGCCAGAGCCCCGAAAAGGAAGCTCAGGACAAAACAGATCAGACCGAAGCCCCCGAAGACATACATCGGTTTCTGAGAGTATCCGTGCAGGAACTTCACCACGATCAGGTCGAGGATCACCTTGAAAATGCGGTTCATCCCGTATTTCGAAACCCCCTTCGTCCGGGCATAATGCCGAACCGGGATCTCCGTGATGCGCCCACCCTGCCAAAATGCGTAAATCGGAATGAAGCGGTGCATCTCCCCGTAGAGCCGCACATCCGCCATCACCTCTTTGCGGTAGGCCTTGAGTGAACAACCGTAGTCGTGCAGCTCGACCCCCGAAATCTTTGAGATGATCCGATTCGCAACACGGCTCACAAATACCCGGCGGATCGGCTTATCCTGGCGGTTGAGCCGCCAGCCCGATACCACATCGTATCCCTCATCCAGCTTCTCCAGAAGCATCGGGATATCATCGGGATCGTTCTGGAGGTCCGCATCCATGGGAACCACCACATCGCCCGTTGCATGATCAAAACCAGCCTGCATGGCCGCGGTCTGACCAAAGTTGCGTTTGAACAACACCGGCACGTAGTGCTCATCCGCCTTCGCCTTTTCGAGTATCAGCTCCGCACTATTGTCCTTGCTCCCATCGTCAATCAGGACCACTTCCCACCCGTTTCCGGGTTGATTCCGGATGAGCGCATCCAGTTTCTCAAACAACTGCGGCAGATTCTCCGCCTCGTTGTAAACTGGAATAACGATCGAAACCGTTCGGTGTTCTTTCGGGGCGGCTGCTTTTGCCGATGAAGATGCTTTTCTGGGCATGATATGGGAAATTATGGAAAAACTCGCCTCACTGGATCACAGGGCTGAACAAAATCGGGTTCGACCCGCGGCTGCGTGGAGACTGGCGATGGGTGACATCGAACGCTCAACAAGGGTTTGAAAATGGGTGATCATCCGCTTCGGTTCACGAATCGAAATACCAGAGAACCATCCGATAACTCAATATCAGAAAGGCTCCTCCAAGCAGGCCAAACAACGCACCCCACCACGCGATAAACTTGCGCTCGGGTGGTGGCGGCGCCGCGGGAATGTCCGACCAGGCCATGTGCGGGTCACTATTTCCTTCAAGCACGGAAAAACGCATGGACTGCGCACTCACCTCAAATCCATCGATCTGATGCAGCGGAACCACCGACTCCAATAGCAGCTCGTGAACCGCAAGCCCACCGTAGTAGCTGAGGGTCGCCTTGGTCACCTCAACATCCAGTGCCCGGCCGTCATTGATCGGATCCCAGCGCAAGGAGCGGATCACGCCCTCCAATGGCAGTTCAAAGGACACGGATACAGGGGCTGCTTCGACCGGTATCGGGGCCTCGACTGAATCCACTGCCTGATAGCCTTCGCCCAGATCGTAGAACACTTCGCTGATCGCCGTCGCACTCGACTGTAGATCCAGCGTGAATGTGTGGCGGCCTATCGGCTGATCCACGGCGGTTTTGACGCCAATCGCGAGGCATACCAGCAAAATCAGGGTATCGATCAGTATGAATCTTTTCATTGTCAGGACATCCATGTTCCCGGAAGGGACACACCAGCCTCATCCATGCAGATGAAGCAGGCTCAGGCAACTTCAAAACAGGGGCACTCCCCTCCGCTGTATTTCCTGTTCTTCCGCATTGGTCAGCGCGAAATCCTCCCTGAAACGGGTCAGCAGCGGATGATACGCCGGATCATCCTTGAGCCAGGCACTCCATTTCTTGCGCATGTAGTTGACCTCCCGCTCATAGCGTTCCCGCTTCTCCGGGGTATCCTCCGGCCCGCGTGAGGCGGACTCGTGATGGTAGAGCCTGGCGAATGGCGTGTAGAGGTTGCGATACCCCGCCTCGCAAATGCGGATGCAGATATCGACATCGTTGTAGGTGATCGCCAGATCCACCGCGTTGAATCCACCCACCTGCTCGAATATCTCCTTCCTCACCACCAGACACGCTGCCGTGACAGCCGAGTAGTTCTGGAC